>CAZJIN010000016.1:0-14895 GCA_964545955.1 uncultured Sediminispirochaeta sp. | reverse complement strand
ACTTCCAGGCCGTTCATCCCGGGCATCCTGATATCCAGAAGGGCAATATCCGGCCGAAGGCTGCGGCACAACTCCAGGGCCTCGGTGCCGTTCCCGGCGGTGGCCAGTATCTCAAGATCGCCCTGGCTGGAGAGGAGGGACTTCAGGGAGTCACGGATAAGACTCTGGTCCTCGGCAAGCACTATTGAATAACTCACGTTTTTTCTCCTTTCGCGACAAGCTGACTCACGGCAGCCCGTATATCCGCCATTGCCTCTTCGGCGCGGGCAAGAACGGCGTCGGTCTCTGCCGGGCCCCGTATAAGATCCAGAAGATTTTTCATTTTTTCCCGTACCAGATCCTGAATTCTGGTGGTGATATCCCTCCGATACTGTTCCTGCTGAACCGAAAGGTCGATACCTTCGGTGCTGTTGAGAAGAGCTCTCCGGCGCTCCAGGAGCCTGTTCTTTTCGACCAGCTCATCCAGAAGCTGCTGTTCCTCCGTCAGATCGTGAAGGGTCAGGAGTCGACCCCCCTCCACCTGCCGGTAGCGGCAGCGGTATATCCGATCCTGAAAACGCAGCATTCCCTCACCGGAAGCGTCGGACCGGAGCATGCCGCGCAGTTCCTCAAGCAGGGCTGCAAACAGAACCTCCGAAAGCCCCTCGACGGGCCCCCTGCTTCCCTGAAGACAGAGCCGTGAGTCGAAGACCAGCACCGATTCCCGTAGGGTATCGATGATCCAGTCCTGGTAGTTCCGCATATCGGGCCTGCGCAGTTTCCATATGAGAAGGGCAGGCCAGAGAAGGGCAAGGGGAATGAGGAAGGGTCTCAGGCTCACCAGTACCTGTCGAAGCACGGGAAAGGGGGTCACGGGAATGAGGGCCGTACTCACTATCAGAAGGATTGCCGGAACCGAGAGCATACGTTTCCAGCCCGCGCTTAACCCAACAAAGATGGCGGGGACCAGAAGGAGCAGCATAACGACGGCGGCCAGTATACCGAAATAATTCTCCCAGGTGTAATAGCTTTCCATACCGGCGTAGTATGCACCATTACTTTAGGCACTGCAATCTGTGACCAAAGATTTTTCATATCGGGAGAGATCACACTACTCATAGAAGGCGATATCGCCGATTATTACCTTTTCCCAAAAACAAAAAGGAGCACCAAATGAATGCAGGCGCATATGCCCGGACATTTACAAAAAAACCCTTCAAGGATCGGATAAAGGACACAGGCTACCTGATCCGTCACTCCTTCACCATCATTGGAAGGGATGAAGACATAAAGACACCCATGATAAAGATGGGGATCTTTACAACAATTCTCAGGATCATTTTTTTCCTCTCCCTTCTGACTATTCTTACCCTGCAGAGCCATCAGAACGTCGGTCTCATTGCCCTGACGGTCTTTCTATGGCTTATCATGGTCGCAATTCTGATACCCCTGCGCTTTTTTTACGATGTCCGTCAGAAGGGAAATCTCTGCTGGGTGGTATACAACACCCTCTGCGGTAAAGACATCAGTTACCGGGACGCGGTAGGGCACACCAAATCGCAGAAGGGCAGGCTCAAGGCCCTCGGACTCGGCGAACTGGTTCTCGCCTATTCCAGGACTTTCAAAAAAGACTCGGGCCTTCTCATCAACCTTTTTCTCGGCTTCCTGACCGAGGTCTGGGACCTGCTGAGTCATTTCATGCTCCCTTCGGTGGTGATTGAGGAAAAAAAGCTGAAAGAGATCGCCCCCGATCTGAAAAGCCTCAGGGAAAACGTCCCGGCCACCCTTGCGGGCGTATTCGGCCTTGATTTTGCGGGGGGTGCGGTAAAACAGCTTCTGGCGGGGCTCTCTTTTCTTCTTGTCCTTCTATCGGTGGCCGTCGGATGGCTTCTCACCTTCGTGACCGACGCGGGTGTCATCAGGCTATTTTCCGATGCCGTTTCCATCAGCTGGATCCCCACGTACATCACTCTCTTCCTCGTTACCCTGGTGTTTGGAATCGCGGGCAAACTCGTTGAATCGATCAAGGTTATCTATTTCACCGTTTTCTACACCTCGATTAAACAGCCCCAGAATATTACCGAGGGGCTGCGGGAAGACCTGACCCATTATCTCACCCTTGGCGGCGATTCGGAAAAATAGAAAAGTTGGGCGGCTCCCGCCGCAAGCTTCGCCTGCGGCGGGACCGGGCTTTCCGCTGCAATGGCCTGCCCCGGCTTGAGAAATGGTGCTGTCTAAAGTGGTTTTGGACAAGCCCTTCGAATTGCTGGCCCGGCTTCTATTCCGGCTTGCTCCGCGCCGCCGGAAGCCGGGGGCCATTTCCGCTTCAATCCCTGCCGCGGGGGAGGGCTACTCTCCCACAGCAACAGCGCCGGGTTCCCATTGTGCCGAGGATCAGCCCCCGATAACCACCACATCTCCCCCGTCGGTGCTTCGCACCTCCCGGTAGAGCCGTTCTTCCCAGGCAATGATCAATGAAGATATTTTTGAATACCCAGGACATTATTAATGTGATATTATGGAGATATATGAATGGAAAAATACTGCTTGTTGAGGACGACATTCTTATTTCAATGGTGGAAGCTCAGACTATTAAAAAGTACGGTTACGAGGTTTTGACTGCTTCAACCGGCGAAGAGGCGGTTGAGCTTGTCGATACCCACCCGGATATTTCCCTGGTTCTGATGGATATCGACCTTGGGAGCGGAATAGACGGCACGCAGGCGGCGCAAGAGATTTTAAAGGATCATGAACTGCCGATTATTTTTTTAACCGCCCATACGGAAAAAGATTTTGTGGATCGTGTAAAAAAAATTTCAAGCTACGGTTATGTGATAAAAGACTCCGGTGAGTTCGTCCTCATGGAGTCGATCAATATGGCCTGTCAGCTGTTTGAGGCACATCAGGAGACAAAAAGGCACGAAGGAAAATACCGCTTGATCACGGAAAACAGCGGTGATCTGGTCTTAACGATAGATGATCAGTTTCGTGTGACCTATGTGAGCCCTTCGGTCGAAAGCCTGTTGGGGTATAGCCAGGAAGAGTTTGCCGAGCTTGATGTGGCTGAGGTTCTAAGCAAAGAATCACTGGAAAGAAAGCGTACCCTTTTCAGGGAGCGCTCACCCGAGGATCATAGCATGAAGGAGATCATGCTTGAATATCATCGAAAAGACGGGACTATCTTCTGGGGTGCCACAAGAATCAAGCCGATGTTTGATGAACCCGGGCACAGGGTCGGGAGCATTGTGTCCACACGCGATGCGACGGCACAGCAATTGGCGGAAGATAGGCTTTTTGCAGAGCGTACCCGTTTGCAGAGGATTTTAGAGGCTTCCAACGAGGGCACCTGGGAGTGGAATGTGCAGAGTGGTGAGGTACGGTTCAACGAACGATGGGCGCAGATTATCGGCTATTCTCTGGATGAACTGGCCCCCCTTTCAATTGAGACATGGAGAAGGTGCTGTTTCGCCGAAGACCTCGAGAGGTCCAACCGGCTTTTGGAGAAACATTTTAAAGGTGAAACAGATTTTTATGAAACCGAACTGAGGATGAGGCACAAAGACGGCGGCGTGATATTTGTGCGTGATACGGGGAAAGTGGTTGAATGGGACGAGCAGGGTCGTCCGCTCCGGATGTATGGAACCCATCAGGACATCACCTGGCAAAAACGAACTGAAGAAAAATTCATCTCTTTTCCCGTGTCCGACGGCTTTCATACCTACAAAGTGGTTGCCGAAGCCATGCGAGATGAGTCCGGAAAAGTGATCGGGGTAACCACCGGCTCGGTTGATGTCACCGAAGAGTCCGGCTGACTATATTGTCGAGGCTGATAAAATTCCTTTCCTATCCTCTCTCAGTTCTGCGGCAACAGATGGAAGGTCTATCAGTCCTCCAGTCTGTCGGGCCCTTCGACCAGCCACAGAATCCTTCCTTCTACTGAACCTACCGTCTTCAAAGCAATGAAATTGACGTCGGTATATTTTTGGTACATACTGTGCGGAGCCTTATGTTTATAAAAGCAAAACTCCTTATCTCCCTTACAACTGTTTTCGCTATGGTCTTCATCGGATATAGTTTTTTTACTACTCGGCAACAACTACTTTTCATGTATGATCAGTATTTTAGCGAAGTGCAGGAGAAAACCGGGCTTGTGGCAAGGATCCTTGAGTCAAAGATCGGGGTTGAGAAAAAAGCCGTAGATCAGAGTGATTTATCGGAATTGTTGGAACTGATCGGCGCAGAATCTCTAGTTATCCTTGATGGAAATGGCATGGCTGTTATGGATACGAGATCCTCCGAACGTGATCATCCAGGGCTCTTCAAGACACTAAAGTTGACAAAAAATATTCACAGAACCATTAAAAGCTTAGATCATGAAGGTCCTGAAAACTATAGGGTCATTCTCCACTTTTCAAAGGATGATCTGATAAAAGAGCAAAAAAATCTGATAGAGAAAAGAATACTGTATGCTTTCTTATTCCTCCTTGCATGTATTCTTATAAGTGAAATTCTTATAAGAAAAATTATGTTCCCTTTGAAGGGAATATGCAGGAATATAGAGGAAGTTGCAGACGGAAACCTTATATGGAAAAAGAAATTTTTCAGAGAAGATGAGTATGGCCGTATCTCCGAATCAATGGAACATATTGTAACTAATCTAAAGAAATATATAAATCCCTTGGCTCATAACGACAGATTGGCGAATTTAGGAGAAATTGCCCTCGGAGTGGTTCACGAAATACGAAGTCCTCTTGAACCCATAAAGGGCTCTGCCGAGCTCATACAACGAAGATATGGAAATGATGAAACAGTAGCTAAGTATACGGGAATCATCAAGGATGAAGTGGTGTATCTTTCCGGATTTCTTGAGAATTTTCTAGAATTTGCACGACCCAGGGAACTCACCTTTCGGAAGGTGAATATAAGTATGCTGGTAGATGAAACACTCGCGTTTATGGAGAGATATCTTGAAGAGAACAAAATGCGAGTTTCGAAAAAATATATCGATCATACTCTAGAAGTATGGATTGACCCTCAACAGATGAAGCAAGTCTTTATGAATCTTTTTCACAATGCCTTGCAGGCTATGAAGAAAAAGAGCGGCCTTTTGGAGATTACCATCAGGAACGATGCGGAAACCGCGACAGTTGAGTTTTTCGATTATGGGCGGGGAATACAGAGAGAGAGTCTGAAAACTGTTTTTGAGCCTTTTGTTACAATGAGAGAGAAGGGAACAGGACTGGGTTTGGCTATATGTAGAAATATTATCAGCCTCCATAATGGTACAATAGAGATTGACAGTCACTATGGGCAATGGACTCTTGTAAGGATTTCTTTGCCTAGGAACAACCCGGAGAAGGAGCAACATACATGAAAAAGCATCTGATTCTGGTAGTTGATGATAAACCCAATATACGTGAGGTATTATCAGATATTCTTAAGAGTGAGGGCTACGATGTGGAAGCTTGCAGAAACGCAGAAGAGGCAATGGATGCGGTTAAACGGAGCGCTCCGGATGGAATCATCGCTGATCTGAAACTACCGGATCACGATGGAATATCTCTGATCAAGAAAGTGCAGGATGTTGATGCGTCGATTCCAGTATTGATAGTTACAGCCTTCGGGACCATCACCTCTGCCGTAGAGGCAATAAAGTCGGGAGCCTATGATTACCTTACCAAACCAATAGATTATGATCGATTAAAAATCCTTTTGCAGAGAGCTCTTCATCAAAGGGAAATCAGCAATGAGAATAAAATGCTGAAAAAAGAGCTGGAAGACAGGTACAGTCTGGATAACTTGATCGGGAAGAGCGCAGCCATGAAAAAGCTTTTTCACATCATCAACACTGTTGCCGGTTCAAACTCTAATGTGCTTATCTATGGTGAATCAGGGACAGGAAAAGAATTAATTGCGAAGGCGATATATAACCTTTCCGTGAGAAAACACAATCCTATGGTAGTCGTTGACTGCTCATCCCTTCCCGAAGGACTTCTTGAGAGTGAATTGTTCGGTCATGAAAAAGGATCTTTTACTGGAGCCGATGCGAGAAAAAAAGGTCGAATTGAGTTTGCCGATGGGGGAACTATTCTTCTCGATGAGATAGGTGAATTGAGTATGCACCTTCAGAAAAAATTGTTGAGGGTGATTCAGGAAAAAAAGTTTTACCGTGTCGGAGGTCTCGAACCAATGGAGATAGATTTTCGGCTGGTCTCTTCTACAAATAAGATACTGAAAGATGAGGTTGAAAAGGGAAACTTCAGGAAAGACCTCTACTACAGACTCAGCGTGATTGAAATCCATGTACCTCCTTTGAGAGAAAGAAAAGAAGATATTCCGATTCTAGTTGACCATTTTATAAAAAAAATTGGTGAAAAAAACCAGGTTGATCGGAAAAATATTACCGGTGATACGATGGACAAACTGATTAACTATGATTGGCCAGGAAATGTTCGTGAATTGGAAAATTGTGTAGAACGACTCATCGTGTTCTGTCCGGATTCGACAATCACCTCCGAATATTTACCCGAGTCTATACTTCTGTCGAATAGTTGTGTTGATGACAAACTGCCCGCAAAAGACCTGTTGGACCTTACCGAGATCGAGAAGAATACTATTCTCATGGCTTTGAATGAGGCCGAGTGGAACAAGACAAAAGCTGCAAAGATGTTAAAGATAAACAGACGCGCATTGTATAATAGAATGTTGAAGTACGGTATTCAAAAAAAATAGCAAGTGTGCTGTATAGCACACTTGAGTATTTTTTGTGCTGTAAAGCACATAATTGCCATTATACAAAAGTGCGTGTGATCTATTCTGAAGGTTTAATAAAATTTATATTTTACCCTATGAAAGTAAGTTAGGTACAGTAATAAATATTCTTCCAACGACGATGGAACATTGGCACGAATAATGCTTTTAAGTTCCTGTACGCGCATGTACTGCGTGGCTAATTATCTCAAGGAGGCTTTTATGCGAAAGATTATTTTAGCATCTATGTTGATCCTACTTGTTGTTATTCCCATTTTTGCAGGAGGTGAACAGGAAGAACAGGAAGCGGAGGGAAAGGGCAAGGCTCTTGTGTATTCTCCATGGAAAGATGATGTCATGAGAGAATTTATTGACCTTTTTGAAAGCACCACGGGTTATCAGGCTGAAAGTATCAATATCTCCACCGGAGAGATTTATGCACGACTGAGAGTGGAAAAGGGCCGTCCCCAGGCGGATATATGGCATTCTGTCCGTGCATTGTACCTTGATCAGGCAAAAAATGAAGGACTCATTGCCGATTATACTCCTCCAAACGCGGAATATGTTCTTGAGAAGTACAGATACCCGGGAAATGATTCCCTTATCGGTACAACAATGTACCCATTGGTAATCACCTACAACAAGGACATGCTGGAAAAGAACGGAATGGAACCCCCGAAGACATACGAAGATCTTCTGGATCCCAAATGGAAGAATAATTTTGTGATGCCCCATCCTGCCGCATCCGGCACCGGGTTTGCATTTATAAGCACTATTCTTCAGATGTACAAGGAATCGGGAGAAGATGGCATAGAATCAGAAAAAGGCTGGGACTACCTGGTAAAACTCAATCAGAATGTGGCTCAGTTTACCAGAAGCGGAAGTGCTCCCAGCAAGATGGTAGCAACCGGCGAGTATGCTATTGGTGTCACCTTCTATGACCGGGTGTACCGACTCCAACAGGAGGGATATCCCTTAGGCCTGGTGTACCCGGCTCCAGTTTATGCCGAGCCTTCATGTACCGCCCTGGTTGCTGATTCACCAAACCAGGAAACGGCGAAGGCTTTTATAAACTTTATCCTTTCAAAGGACGCACAAGAGCTTGCGAAGAAGACAGGAAACTATTCCGTCCGTCCTGACGTAGATCCACCGGCGGGAGCAGCTCCTCTCGATTCTCTCGTGATATTTGAAGATGATTATGTCTGGAGTTCAGAAAACAGACAGGATATCCTGAGGGCGTTCAATGAACGGGTCGCAATGGAGCCGAAGGAATAACGAACAACTGGTCGGGGATGGGATATCAAACCATCCCCGATATTGTTCTCAATAACAAGTGAAGGGGCCGATTGATGAGTTCTACTGATACAAACATTATTCAAAGCACGAAGAAATTACTCAAGGAGCCGGCAGTATTGTTTATTGTGCTTCTCTGTCTGGGGCTTCTCATAGTCTTCGTCGCGTACCCTCTATACTCCGTGATACGCGAAAGCGTACAGGACAGTTCCGGAGAATTTGTCGGGTTAAAAAACTACACATATTTTATGACCTCAAGATATTTCCGTCAGGTTCTGGAAGATACCTTCGTGATTACGACTCTTGCGACTCTTGGTTCGTTAATTATAGGGACTGTGTTTGCCTACGCACTTACAAAGACAGATGTTCCTTTTAAGCCTTTTTTTATGGTGATGGCTATACTTCCAATGATAACACCTCCCTTTGTTAATGCGTTTGCCTTTATTCTGCTGTTGGGAAACCAGGGGCTCATAAATATCTTTCTGGAAAATGTATTTGGTTTCAAATTTGTCATATATGGTAAACATGGTGTCGTCATTTCACAAATGATAACTACTTTTCCCCTTGCCTTTCTGGTTACTTCCGGGGCATTCAGTGGAATAGATACATCTCTTGAGGATTCTGCGTATGACCTGGGCGCAAAGTATGTGAGGGTTCTTCGAACCATAACCCTGCCGCTTATTACTCCTGCCTTGATGGCAGCCCTGCTGTTGATTTATATGACAAACCTCAGTGCCTTTGGTGCGCCGGCTCTTCTGGGAGGAGGCGTTTCAGTTTTGGCCGTTGAGTCGGTTATACAAACCCTTGGGGTGATGGACTGGGGAATGGGTACGACAATTTCGATAATATTGCTCATCCCCTCTTTTATTCTCTTTTATATACAGAACAGTTATAAGAAAAAACGATCCTACGTAACAATTACCGGTAAACCGGCCAATATTGAGATTCGAAGGACTCCCCTGCATATAAAGATCCCCTTGACGCTGTTTCTTGGATTTATCTCACTCATAATCGTTGCGATCTACCTGACTATTTTCTTTGGAGGTTTTGCGAATGTATGGGGTGTGGATAATTCATTCACCCTGGATCATTACAGGCTGGTTTTTGATAATGCCTTCATCTCTATAAAAAACAGTATATTCATGGCCAGTATCGGTGCTTTTTTCGCGGCTTTTCTCGGCATATTACTGGCTTATCTTGTGGTGAGGAGAGACTTTATCGGGAAGAAAATCATGGATTTTCTTGGTACGCTTCCCTATGCCGTACCCGGGACGATGATGGGACTTGGTTTTGTAGTGGCTTTCAATGACAGACCGTTGTTACTCACAGGAACAGCCTTGATAATTATTCTGGATTATACGTTCCGAAGAATGCCCTTTGGATTCAGAACAGGTATCGCAACATTGAAGCAGATAGATATTTCTCTTGAGGAGGTATCGGCTGACCTGGGGGCACACTGGTCCTACACTTTTAAGAGGGTTATACTTCCTTTGTTGAAGCCGGCTTTTATTGCGGGAGTTACATTTGCTTTCATCAGGGCGATTACCGAACTGACCTCTACAATATTTCTGGTGACACCAAAGTGGAGAGTAATGGCTGTTGACATATACAATTTCGTGCAAGCAGGTTCTCTGGGTGCCGCCGCAGCTATGTCGAGTCTTTTGATGCTAATAGTTTTGATTCTTGTCTTTTTACTTTACAAGGTCAGTGGTGTTTCAATGTCAATTTTTAGATTATAAGAATAGTTCTTGCATGGATAAAATCAGGAGGAATTTGATGAAAGCTGTCTCAGTTAGGCTTGAGAATGTGACAAAATATTTTGGTGAGAAGGAAAATCAGATAACGGCTGTAAATGATTTTAATTTTAGTTTTCCCCCGGGCAAGTTAACAACCCTGTTGGGCCCAAGCGGATGCGGAAAAACCACGACCCTTCGATGTATTGCCGGTTTCTATGAACCGGATCGAGGAAATATATTTATAAGCGATCAACAGGTAAACAAGACTCCACCATACGATAGACCCACAGGAACTGTTTTTCAAAACTATGCTCTGTTTCCTCACATGACAGTTTTCGAAAATGTGGCATACAGTTTGCGTGTAAAAAAATTATCGAAGGCGCAGATCAAAGAAAAGGTGGAGTGGGGACTTGATTTATTGAGGTTAAAGGGAATGGAGAAGAGAAGTCCCTCCCAACTCAGTGGTGGGCAACAGCAAAGAGTTGCTATCGCAAGAGTTCTCGTAAATGACTGTAATGTGCTCCTTTTTGACGAGCCCCTCAGTAATCTGGATGCCAAGCTTAGAGTCTACATGCGGGAAGAGATCAAGGCACTTCAGGAACGATTGGGAATAACAACTATTTATGTCACCCATGACCAGGAGGAAGCAATGAGTATTTCTGATTTCCTGGTGGTGATGAACAACGGAGTAATAGAACAGATAGGAGATCCTGTAGAAATATACAGATTCCCGAAGACCAATTTTGTCGCGGAGTTTATCGGTCTTACCAATCGAATTGAGGGTAAGGTCGAATCGATGAATGAACAAGAAGCTGTTACCGAAGTCCTGGGGAAGAAGTTAGTTGTTCCTCATAAAAATATTTCAAGCGAATTGAAGGAAAAAGATGACGCGGTTATTGTGATTCGTCCGGAGATGTTCAGGTTTACCGATGAAAATGATAAATCCTCATTTAAGGTTGAAATAGAGAAGGTATCCTTTCTTGGATCGATCGCACGATATGAGGCAAGGTTTTTTAATGGGCAGGAGATTGTTATTGACGATCCAAACCCGAAAGAAATTCACGATAGAAATGAAACGGTTGATATAAAAATAGATGTGCATTCGGTTTATATGAGAAAACAGTTGGACCAGGATAGATAAGCCCTGTACCGCACTTTCCTGACTGTAAGACTGTCAGGAAAGTGCTTCATATTGAATAATGTCCGGGAAAGTAAACTCGCAGAATAACCTCTTCCGCTCTGGGAAATTCCCGGCAGCGTTCCGCACGCTCAGCCCTTTCGAGCTTCCGGAAGAATGATCAATTAAGATTTATCCAATTAAGATTTATCCAATGAAGATTTATCACCATTTATTTCCTTTGCAGAAGGAAAAGATGCTGATAATATTTCCCTGTTATGAGGAAAGAACTGAAAGAGTCTATTCTTTAAGGTAGGGAGGTATTTTTTTCTGAGCGCCCACTGAAACGGGATATTACCTTCGACCGGCACCTGGTTTGGGATCTGAAAAAAATAATATGTATCACCGGAGTAAGACGGTCCGGGAAAACCATGTACCTTCGTCAAATTGTCGATTTTATGGAGTATGAGAAGGATGATATAGTTTTTCTCGACTTCAGCGAATCCGCGCTTGCCGATTTTGGGAGTTCGGATTTTGAATTGTTGCCCCTGGCCTTCCTCGAACTGTTCCCGGAGCGCCGGCCGGTATTTCTCCTGGATGAGATTCAGGAGGTGGAAGACTTTGAAAAAGGGCTGCGATACCTGCAGAACAAGGGCTACCCGATATTTATCACAGGATCCTCGGCCCATCTGTTCAGTCGGGATATGGCTTCCAGACTGCGGGGCAAGACCTTCGAGATCGAGATGTACCCCTTGAATATCAATGAATTCCTTCGATTTAAGCAGTTTGAAGTGAAACCGGCCTACACCCTGCCTGAGAAGGGAAGACTCTCCTTCCTGATCGGGGAATACCTGAGGTGGGGAGGCTTTCCCGAAGTGGTTCTCATAGACAGTGGGGAAACGAAGAAACACCTGCTGAAGGGCTATCTCGATACGATGCTTCTGAGGGATATTATTGAAAAAAACAGCGTCCAGAACGTTGCACTGATGGAGCAGATCCTCGCCAGGGCGATCCGATCATTTACCAAAAACTTCAGTGTCCATAAGTGTTTTAACGAATTAAGGAGTATGGGCTATAAGGCTTCAAAGGATACGCTTTACCTCTACCTGGGCTATCTTATGGAAACCGGATTTCTTCGCGGGATCGGCGAGTATGGAAAAAAAGAGAGAACCGGCAATCGAGTTGTTCAGGTGTGTCATACCCTGTCTGAAGAAAATATGAACAGGGAATTATCCGGGTTCGATCGATTCGAAACGCATTTTCTCTCCGAGTGGGACCGCACTCTGGTAGTGCGTGAAAGCGATATACTGGGTCCCGGGTACACACGCAGTTTTTTTGATTTTGCCGGTTCAAGAGCTTTAATTAGTTGACTACTGTCACGCATGGTGTTACAATTATTCATGATAAAAACCTTTGCAGATTCGGCCACTAGTGATTTGTATGCATATGGTAAATGCAAGAAGCTGCCACCGGATGTTCTGGGAAGAGCACGAAGGAAGCTTGAATATATTGATCTATCAGCTGAACTTAGGGATCTGCAAACACCACCCGGAAACCGACTTCACAAGCTTGCGGGCGATCGGGATGGATATCATTCAATACGCATTAATGATCAGTGGCGAATTTGCTTCCGGTTCTTCGATGGTGATGCGTACGAAGTGGAGATAACAGATTACCACTAAGGAGGAGCATATGAGTATACCGAAATCCGATAAAAGGCATGTTCCGCCGGTACATCCCGGGGAGTTCCTGAGGGAGGATTTTATTCCCGATTACGGTCTTACCGTCACTTCCCTTGCAGAGGCCCTGGGGGTTTCACGGCAGACGGTCAATGAGCTGGTCCGGGAAAAGCGTTCTCTCAGTGCGGAAATGGCGCTCAGACTGGCAAAACTTTTCGGTAATTCTCCGGATTTCTGGATGAATGCCCAAAAAGCTGTTGATCTCTGGAAAGCCACGGCGTCGCTGGGTGCGGATTTTGATCGCATCCCGCCTCTGGGGGCTGCTTAAACAAGTGTTGGCCGGACAAGCCTCAAGCAGGAGGAATTCGCGCCTGCTCACGTCGAGCTTTTTTTTCAAGTAAAAGGGGCACTTAGATTTTGACTTGACAAAGAAGTGTTACTATTTTATAACACTGTTATAAAAAATATAGCAGTGTTATAGTGAGGAAAGGGTGACAAGTTCCGGAGATAAAAAACGATCTGTTAAGGCGGACCTGGTCAAAAGAGCTTTCGCCGAAGCCACAAAGAATATCATTCTGGAAGATGGAGTGGAGTCTGTTTCTATTCGGAAAGTTGCCGACCTGGCCGGGTATACTTTCGCCACCATCTATAACCATTTCAAAAATGAGGATGAGCTTCTCCGTTCTACCCGGAACATGATGATAAACGACATTGTCGCTTATATGGATATCCCGAAGAAGAAAGATCCCGCCGGAATCAAGGATGTACAGGAACTCTTCGGCCGATATCTGGATTATTTCATAACCTATCCCAATGTGTTCAAGTTTTTTTACTTTTGCCACCTGAAACATTCCGACAAACCGGAAGAAAGACATATTCCCGGAAGGGATCAGGTTGTGAAGACCTTCGAATTCCTGACCGCCACGGGATGCTATACCCCCGAGGAGGTAGAGACCTTGATACACACTTTGATCTACTGCGCCCATGGCCTCCTGACCCTTTCAATATCTGATAACGATGAGCTTGGTATACTGGATATAAAACCCAGGATGGAAAAAGTAATAGAACTTCTTCTGCGGGATGCAAAGGAAAAGACAAAGGAAGAAAAAACATAAAAAAGGGCATGAAAATTCTGGTAATTAGTTTGGCGATCCTGGCACTCATTATCATCACCGGAACGGTGATGATAAGGGGAATGGCCCGGGGGCAGAGGCCGAGGTGCTTGTCTCCCGGATTCTACAAGACCAGCGGATTGACCTGGACACCGTTTCCGGCGCTACCTACAGCAGCCTTGCCATTCTGAACGCGGTGGAGGGTGCCCTGAATGAATAGCCGCGGGAACACATCCTTCGATTTGCCCCTGCCAACGCTCCCTGCCAAAGGCATTTATTCTTAATATTGTTTCTTTGGCTGCGGCTTCTTAACTTGCCGTAGTTTTTATCGGTCTGGTGGTCACCGCCATTGCTAACCTTCCATCCTGCTCAGGGGACTGATCACGCCGAGCTTGTTTTTCACCGCTACGTGGGTATAAATCATGGTGGTGTTGAGATTGGAGTGGCCGAGCAGCTCCTGAACAGTGCGGATGTCGTAGCCCGCCTCTATCAGGTGGGTGGCAAAACTGTGACGCAGGGAATGGACGGTAGCGCTTTTGGTCATACCCATGCTCCGCACCGCCTCATGCACCTGTTTCTGCAGGGTGGTAGGATAAAGGTGAAACCTTCTGACCAATCCGGATACGGGGTCTATGCTCAGCCTTGGGGACGGAAAAACCCAGAACCAGCCCCATTCCATGCCGGCACCCGGGTATTTTTTCTCCAGTGCATCTGGAAGGGAAACTCCGGGTCGTCCCCGTCTCCGGTCTTCCGCATACACTTTCCGTACCTCCGCGAGACGGTTCTTCATTTTTTCATGGATCTCCGGTGGAAAAAGCGTATGCCGGTCCTTTCGACCCTTGCCCTGGTGAATGATTATTTTCCCACCATCAAAATCCAGATCGCGCACCCGCAGGCCCATACATTCGGACAGACGCAGGCCTCCCCCGTAAATCAGCATCACCATCAGGTCGTAGGGATATATCACCCGCGTGATGAGCCCGGAGATCTCCTTCGGTGTGAGCACCACCGGGAGCCGATTTTTCCTCATCGCCCTGATCGTCGTGTTCAGACCATCAACCGACGCCTGCAGTACATACCGGAACAAAAAAAGAATTGCATTGAAAGCCTGCTGCTGTGTTGCCGAGGCAACCTTTCTCTCCACGGCCAGGTAGGTAAGGTATTCCCTGAGCAATTCCGGTGTAATCTCTTCCTTGCCTGCTTTCCCGTGTTTTTCAGAAAAAAGGAGA
>CAZJIN010000015.1:0-14899 GCA_964545955.1 uncultured Sediminispirochaeta sp. | reverse complement strand
CCTGTCCGATGAGGAGAAGAAGCGGGGGGTGATTACCTTTTCCACCGGTAATCATGGTAAGGCGGTCTCTTTCGTTTCCGGGCACACCGGGATAGAAGCGGTGGTATGCCTCTCTGAGCATGTACCGTCCTACAGGGTAGAAAAGATCAGGGCCCTCGGCGCCAATGTGGAAGTGAAGGGGCTCAGCCAGGATGAAGCGGAGGAGCATTACTACAGGCTTGTGAAAGATCGGGGTTTGATTCCGGTGGTTCCCTTCGACGATCCGGCAATCATCGCTGGACAGGGTACTATCGCTCTGGAGATCTTGCTCCGACGTCCGGACCTGGAAATGCTTCTGGTGCCTCTCTCCGGGGGCGGACTTCTGGCGGGTATTGCCATGGCGGCCAAATCGATCAAACCGGGAATTCACGTTGTGGGTGTTTCAATAGCCCAATCCCCGGCGATGCTTGAGAGCCTGAAGGCCGGTCAACCGGTTCAGGTGGAGGAAAAGGATACCCTCGCAGACTCCCTCCTTGGGGGGATCGGCAAGGAAAACCACTATACCCTCCCCCTGATAAGTCGTTTTGTAGACGAACACGTGGTGATCACCGAGGAGGAGATAGAAATTGCCATGACCTACGCCTTTCGGGAACACAGCCTGGTCATAGAGGGGGCTTCCGCGGTAGGAATCGCGGCCCTCCAGACTGGCAAAGTGGACGCCCGGGGCAAAAAGGCGGCCGCGGTAATCACAGGTTCGAGTGTCGATCCGGAGATCTTTCTCAAGATCTTGGGGAAGCATATTCGTTAGAAAGGGGGAATGAAGTGGAACCAATATATATCCTCTCTGAGGATGAACTGAAAAGTATAGTACAGCTCGATGAGGGCGTTATCGAGGCGATAGAGAAGGGCTTTAGTGAGCTCCAGAAGGGTAACGCCACGGTTCCGCCGATCATGATGATCCCGGTCCCGGAGAAAACCGGTGAAGTAGATATAAAGAGTGCCTATATCAGGGGTGTGGACAAGCTTGCCGTCAAGGTAGCCTCCGGTTTCTTTGAGAACAACAAGATTGGGCTGCCCTCGGCCAGCGGCCAGATGCTGGTGATCAGCGCGGAGACCGGCTTTCTCCACGGGGTCCTCCTGGACAACGGTTATCTCACCCAGGTACGAACCGGTGCAGCCGGAGCGGTGGCGGCGAAGTTCCTCGCTCCGAAGGATTGTGCGAATGTCGGGGTGATAGGCTCGGGTACCCAGGCGCGTTTCCAGATGAGAGCCCTGGCACTGGTGCGGAACATCAAAACGATCCGGATGTTCAGCCTTGATACCGAGGATGTTCGTGATACCTATGTAGAGGAAATGAGCGCGGAACTCGGTGTAAAGGTAATCAAAGCTGCCGGCGCTGAAGAGGTAGTGCGGGAGAGCAGCGTGGTGGTCACCACCACCCCCGCTCGAAAAGGCTATCTCAAGGCCGAATGGCTTCACCCGGGGCTTCACATCACCGCCATGGGTTCGGACACCGAAGAGAAACAGGAACTTGAGAGCGGGGTTCTGGGCAAGGCGGATATTCTCGCCTGTGACCTGCGCGGTCAGGTTTTCCTCCTGGGTGAGATGCGCAGCGGCGTCAAAGACGGAGTGATCTCCGAAAAAAGCCCCGTCGTGGAACTCGGGGAACTGATCAACGGTGTGAAAAAGGGGCGAAGCTCGGAAGAACAGATCACCGTGTGTGATCTGACGGGGGTGGGGGTCCAGGATACGATGATCGCGATCAAGGCCTACGACCTTGGGGTAGAAAAGAACCTGGGTATCAGAATTGCCCGTTGAGGAGCTGAAGATGGGAAGAAAAATGGTGTTCGATCAGGAAGAGTACAGCAATCGCGTGCGCAGGACGCAAGAACGAATGGACCACGAGGGGATAGAGCTGCTCCTGGTGACGGACCCGGCAAATATGAACTACCTGACCGGCTATGATGGCTGGTCCTTCTATGTGCATCAGGGACTTCTCGTGTCCCTCGATGATGAAAGTCCGGTCTGGTTCGGTCGGGAACAGGATTCCAATGGCGCCCGACTTACCACCCGACTTGATGAGGACCATATCAGGGGATACCCCGATAAATACGTTCAGTCCCGCTATATTCATACCATGCAGTACGTGGCGGAGCTTCTCCGGGAAAGGGGCTGGGCCGAGAAAAGAATCGGCCTGGAGATGGACGGGTACTGGTTTAACGCGAGGATGTTTGTCGAACTGGATGAGCAACTTCACGGTGTAGAACTTATGGATGCCACCAACCTGGTGAACTGGGTAAAAACGGTGAAAAGTCCGCCTGAGATCCGCTACATGCGGCAGGCTGCCGAGATTTGCGAAAATGTGATGAACACCGCTATAGACAATATCCGGGTGGGAGCATGGGAAAAGGATGTCGCTGCCATGGTTGTCGCCGCGCAGATCGCCGGTACCGATGAGTACGGAGGCGATGCTCCGGCGATTTTTCCGATCATGCCCTCGGCTGAACGGACCTCCAGTGCCCATCTCACCTTCGACCCGGACAGGCAATACGAAAAGGGCGATGTGGTGATGCTCGAGCTGGCGGCTGCTCGATATCATTACCATGCGCCTCTTTCCCGAACTGTCTATCTCGGCACACCCCCCGCGGACCTGATGAAAGTGGCCGATGTGGTGGTAAAGGGCCTCAACGACACCCTTGGATTTATCAAGCCGGGCGTGACCGCCGAGGAAGTCGAGGAGCGCTGGCGGAGCAATCTCAAGGGCACGGGGGTGGAAAAACCCTCCCGGGTAGGCTACTCCTACGGTCTCAGCTTCGTACCCGACTGGGGTGAACACACCGTGAGTTTGAGACCCGGGGACAAAACAGTCCTGCAGCCGGGGATGACGATACACTTCATGCCTGGAATCTGGCTGGACACCTACGGTTTTGAGTGCAGCGAACCCTTCCTCGTCACCGAGGGGGGCTGTGAGAAGTTTATCGAGTTTCCCGAGAAGCTGTTTGTGAAGTAGGACCTCTCGACATTTTATGGACTGTCGTAGTATTCTCCGCCTAAAGGAGATGAAATGATGAAGGTATGCAAATTCGGCGGAAGCTCTGTGGCTGACGCACAACAAATAAAGAAAGTGAAGAAGATAATTGAAGAGGACCTCACACGCAAAGTAATCGTGGTATCCGCCCCGGGCAAGCGGCACAAGGAGGACGAGAAGATCACCGACCTCCTCTACAAATGCCATTCCTTGCAGCAGGAGGGCCGGCCTATCGAAGAGGCCTTTGGAGTTATTCGTTCCAGATTTCTTGAATTGGCAAGGGAACTGAAAGTCGCGGCCTCTCTCGAAGAGTCCCTCGACGGGATAGAAGAGAAAATCAAGTCGGGTGCCTCCGCGGACTACGCGGCGAGTCGAGGCGAGTATCTCAGCGGACTCATGATTGCAGAATATCTGGGAGCGGAGTTCATTGACGCGGAAAAAGTGGTAAGGCTGACCGAAGACGGGCGGGTGGATGAGAGTTCTTATCATCTCTTCGCCGAGCGGCTCCAGGGTGGCGCGACGGTGGTATTACCGGGTTTTTACGGGGCTACCCTCAAGGGAGATTTAAAAACCTTCTCCCGTGGCGGTTCCGATATTTCCGGGGCGATTGCAGCGCGGGGTGCCCGGGCGGAGGTGTATGAAAACTGGACGGACGTATCGGGTATACTAATGGCCGATCCGAGGCTCGTGGAAAATCCACGAGCCATACGTGAAATAACCTATTCCGAAATTCGTGAACTGGCCGCAATAGGGGCGAATGTGTTTCATGAAGAGGCGATCGCTCCGGTGAAGAGCGTGGGAATCCCGATTCATGTAAAAAACACCAACAATCCGTCCGCGGAGGGAACATCCATCGTTCCCGAGCGGGATACAAGAGGTTCTGCGGTTGCAGGGGTCTCGGGCAAGCTTTCGTACCGGAAGATCATGGTTGAAAAGTTCCTCCTGAATCGCTATCCGGAATTTCCGGGCTCAATAGAAAAAGGTCTGAAGGCCCACGGTCTTACTACCGACTTCGAACTGAAAGGGCTTGATACGATGACCCTTTTTGTGGGGGGACCGGCGGAAGTCGACTGGGAGGTAGTGCGGCAGAGCATTTTGAAGGAGTATCAGGCCGATGCCTGCACCCTGGGGGCTGAAGTGGCGATGATTGGAATCGTGGGTGAGGGAATCTCACGGAACACCGCGATCGTAGGAGCTGTCGCGACGGCCCTGCAGTCCGCGGGTATTCATATTGAAGCCATGAATTTCGGAGGTTCCCCTATTACCCTGCTTGTGGCCGTACCCGTAAGCGATTATCGACAGGCCCTTCGAGCCCTGGTGGATACGGTGGCGAGCGCGGGCTGATAAGAGGACAATCGAAGGGGATACTTATTTAAGGGACCGCCACCTGTTCCAGTCGCCGGATAAACTGTCGTTGGAGTGACGCGTGAATTACAAACCGCAGTTGCTGACGTATTTCCGTAGGGAGAGATTTGTCAAACAGGAGAACATAAAGAATCTCTCCTCCCGATAGTCTCCTTTTGATTGAGATCTGTCCGGACAAATCGTTGACCGGATAAGCAAGATCGAGCTTAATATCCTTGATCTTACTTCTTAAGGGGAGATTTGTATTCCCTTTTATCGAAAAGGAAAGGCCTACCGAACTGATATCGTGCAGGCTGCCCTTGATGGTTTTCTCCTTCCGTTCAAAACTGATGCTTGTAATCTCAGCGGTATTCGAACCGAAACGGACATAACTGCGCTGTCCCCGTGCCTGCAGCTGATCCAGGATGGTGTCTATCACTTCGGTAAAATCACGGTCTGATTTGGTATGGTTGATACAACTGCAGTTTGAAAAATCCTTTACATAGCCCTCGGTCTGCTCTCGGCGTTCCTCGGAATTGCAGAGGAGAAAGAGTTCGATAGAACGATTTGAAGTCTGACGACAGAAATCTCGAATCCCTATCAGAAGCTGCTTCGCCTTCACCGCGGCATCCAGATTGATAAACACGATTGCGCCGTTGTATTGAAAAATAAGCGGCAAACCCCGTCGGTGATCGGACAGGGTGTACACCTCATATTCACTGTTTATGATATGCTGAACGACCCGACGGTGAAACTCACCCTGGGGAAACAGATAGAAAATCTTCCTTCCTGATGGAAATAGTGGTGTCTCCATTCTTTGCCGGCTCCTTGGATTTAAGGTACTTAAAGTATATAAGGTTTTGATTAATTATCAAATAGAATAAAATCTCCATAAAAATCTTTTTTCTAATTTTTATCAAATCCTGTTCTTTCCAGATATCAGCTTTTTCAAGAAGACTCTGATCAAGCCAGGAGAACGCGAAGGTCACGTTTCCCGAGCCGACCAGGCTCCGCCCGGATAGGACGTTACACCCGCCGAAGAGCTTCCCGGCAGCAGGTAGTGATTCAAACCACCGATTCGGTTGACCGGGGTGAAGAGTCACGATATCTTTATGAAACTTATAGCTGTAGTGTGTATACATACTCTAAAAAAAAGCCGCTTCCCTTTGGAAGCGGCTGCTTTGTGTGTGTTGATACCCCGATATTTTCAGCGTTTAAGCCGGAGTTCAGGGTTTTCTGCGCTGTTCCCGCCCGATCGCGAGTTCTGTCTCCATGTCGAAAAATACCGCTTTCTCAAAATGGGGGAAGAGATACACTTCCTTGCCCACTTCAAGTTGCACATTCGGGTTCACCCTGGCGATCATCTGGTGTTTTTCGGTGTTCACGTACACGTGAATTTCCGCGCCAAGGGGCTCAATGACTCCCGCATTCGCCTTGATGGTGAGTCCCGGTTTTTCTTCTTCCAGGTAATCGAGGTCTTCAGGTCTGATTCCGAACACAATTTGCTTACCCACATAGTCTTTGATTATCTCCGCCTGTTCCTTGGGAATCGCGAGTTTGAAATCTCCCTCATCGATATAGACTTTGCCCCCTTCTTCAGTCACCTCCGCTACGAGGAAGTTCATCGGTGGTGATCCGATAAAACCTGCCACGAAACGGTTCGCAGGGTCGTTGTACAGTTCGAGGGGGCTACCGATCTGCTGGATAAGGCCGTCCTTCAATACAACGATTTTATCGGCCATGGTCATGGCTTCCACCTGATCATGGGTAACATACACCATGGTTGCACTCAGTCGATTGTGGAGGGATGAAATCTCCGCCCTCATCTGGACCCTTAATTTTGCATCAAGGTTGGAGAGTGGTTCGTCAAAGAGAAAGACCTTCGGTTGGCGAACAATCGCGCGACCAACGGCGACACGCTGTCTCTGACCACCGGAGAGGGCTTTTGGTTTTCTGTCGAGCAGTTCTTCGATGTCCAGGATCTTTGCCGCTTGATCTACCCTTTTTTTGATCTCTTCCTTGTCGAATTTTCTGATTTTGAGACCGAACGCCATGTTGTCATAGACGGTCATATGAGGGTACAGAGCGTAGTTTTGAAAAACCATCGCGATATCGCGATCTTTAGGTGGGATGTCGTTTACCTTCTTACCGTCGATGAAGAGTTCACCTTCACTGATGTCCTCGAGACCGGCGATCATACGGAGAGTTGTGGATTTTCCACATCCCGACGGGCCAACCAGGACTACAAATTCCTGGTCTTCGATTTCGATGTTGCAGTTTTCGACGGCGCGAACACCGCCTTCATACACCTTACCAATTTTTTGTAAACTAACAGTTGCCATTGAGACCTCCTGATTTATCTTATGCATTTAAGATTAGTATGAATTTTGGCGTGTGTCAACAAAAAACAGTTCAATTGGCAACGGGGCGTCAATTGGCAACAGGGGGGCGCTGGCGGGTCCAAGCCTCTATCCACTGCCCCATGAGTTCATCGGTTTCAGTGGTTTCCGCCTGAATGCTGAGCCAGGGAAGAATAACCTCTTCCTTGATATCCGGCCATTCAGGTGGAAGAGGGCGTGGGAAGTCGAGGTATGCACTGGAAGGAATGTATCCCACAAGGTTTGGGTAGTAGGTGGGGAGTATTTGCTCATTGACCGCCGGAAGGGAAGAAAATCCCCCCGCGATTCCGAAGGTTCTCAGGCGTTTATACCGGGTTGAGGAGAGGAGTTTTTCCTGGTTTTCAGGGTCAAGGAACCAGGTGAGAAAGGCCTTCGCCCCACGGATACCGGGGGCACCATGGGGAATAGCGGCGAAAAGAGGACCGGGAAGCACGGGAATTTGATTTTCCTCCGCGAGCCACCTGATATTTAGGTTCTCTCTTCTCTGGGCCGGAATGGAATAAAACTCCGACAGATCACTGTAGTAGCAGAGAATACGATTTTTTGAAATCAGGTTGTATGGAGGCTCTACCATGTATTTTTGTTCGAACACGTTTTCCGGTTTCAAACCCCCGTTGGTCTCGAAGGTCCATGTTCGGATATAGTCCACTGCTGTTTTCAGACCCCGGGAGTTCCAGAGCAGCGCCCCCGTTTCGCTTTCCCTGAAGTTGGTTCCCTTGAGCAGACTGACCAGGTAGAGAAGTTCGGGGTCCCACCGAAGGGAGAGCCCGAGGGTGGTAAAAGTTTCCTCTTCTTTGCTGCTGAAAAGCGTGTTCATTTCGGAGAGACGGTCCAGGGAGAGCATAAAACTGTCGGGTATTTCGATATCCGATCTCGAATTGAACATAAGAGCGGGAAGGTTGAAGGAAATCGGGAGGAGTACCTGCTGGTTTTCGTACCGTCCTTGTTGAAAAAGGGGTTGGTAGAACAGGTCCGGGTCCAGTTGTTCTTCGAGAAAAAGTCCTTCCAAAGAAGCGAATCTGTCGAGGTATTCCCGTGAGTTGAGAAAGAAATCGATAATAAGGTCGAAATCGCAGGTGTTTTCCCCGTTGATTTTCTGTCGCGGTTTGTCATCGTAGGAGATAATAATCCTGTATTCGTCCTGGGCGGTGTTGAAGCTCTCCGCGTAGGCGGTGAATTCCGGTCGGTTCGTACAGAGAACGGCGGTAGTGCGCGAGGTGTTGGGGCAGGCGGAAAACAGTACAGTCAGCAGAAGTATTGAAGATGTTAGTAGGAGGTGTCGAAGGCGCATCGTTGACACAATAAGACTTTCAACAGGGGTTGTCAATTACCGTGTACTTCTGAATAATATTGTTCATGCAGGGATCCCCCTTTTTTCGATACAGCCGTTATTTAAAGGAGAAATACGGGCATCCCGTGTACCGGATATCCGTGGATGCCGGTTTTACCTGCCCCCATAGGAGAGCGGATGGTTCGGGCGGTTGCACTTTCTGTGACGAAGTGGGCTCACGGGCAGTGTACCAGGAGGATGTGGTTCATGATTCGCGGATCGTGATCCGTCGTGGCGGCAGGATCGATGATGACCGTCTTGAACTGGTACGGAGACAAATAGAAAGGGGCAGGGAATTCCTTCGCAGGCGTTACTCGGCCCGTTCTTTCATACTCTATTTTCAGGCGTTCACCAACACCTTCGCGCCACCGGCTCAGTTGAAAAGGCTCTTCGATTTTTCCCTCTCCCTGGGTGATTTTAACGAACTGATAGTCTCCACACGGCCGGACTGCCTCACCCGTACCCACGCGAGCTTGCTGTCGGAGTACAAAGGGGATGACTTTGACGTGTGGGTAGAACTCGGTCTTCAATCGGCCCATAACCGTACCCTTCGTCGGGTACACAGGTGTCATTCCGTTGAGAGGTTTGACCGGGCTTTTCAACACCTTCGGAACGCGGGAATCAAAGTATCGGTGCATCTGATGTTCGGACTTCCCGGGGAATCCCGGCGTGAGATTATGGAAACCGTGGATCACGTAGCCCGTCTCCGGCCGGAGGGGATCAAGATACACAATGTCAATGTGGTGGAAGGAACCCTGCTGGAAAAGGAGTATCTGGCCGGGGAGTATGTTCCCCCGTCGGATGAACAGCATCTTGAGTATGTAATTGAAGCGCTCCAGAGACTTCCGGCTGAAACGGTGATCCAGAGGGTGACCTGTGATACCATTGATGAAAGATTGACAGCTCCTCGCAACTTTATGGCGAAAAGTCGTTTTTATCAACTCCTCGACAGTGAGATGCAGCAACGAAACCTCGTTCAGGGGGGGCTGTATGAGAAAAATAGAGGTGATTTAGAGTAAAGGAAGGGTGTTCGTCTTCGTGTTTACGTGGGTTGATTCGACCACGTTACCGAACTCCAGGCGAACTCCAGGCGACGGGAAGACGCGTAATTTTTGAGTTATTTGTGGCAAATTCTCATGTTTAAAGTGTCAAAGACTTCTAAAAATATAAATGCTCGTTGACAGTACATTTTTTTTTACATAAAGTTGTTACATGAGTACAAAGGGCGGACCGGGAGAAAAAACCGGGAAGACTGAAACCTCCGATGGAGGCAATGGTGGTTTTTTACAAAAACTACTCTCGATTTTCTTTCAGGGTACAGACCCGGAGAGAGAGAAACGCAGGCTCCTGAAGGATCTTGCAAAGGAATTAAAAAAAAAGAAGTATAGGTTTTATAAACCCTCAGGAAAAGAGGCCTTGCCCTCCCTTGCAAAGTTTTTTCATGATATTTACAGGATAATCGGTCCTTCCCAGGTACTGCTCGAACATGCGCGGGATTCGAATATCCTGAAAATCTTGATAATTGAGTTTTCCCTGCCCGAGGAAATACAGGGTATCCGGGAGCAACTCACGGAAGAGGCGATCGGTAAGAAGGCCGAACAGATGGACACGAAGGCCCTCGCCGCGGACTTGCGGGAGAAGATGGTCAATTTCTACGCCGGATTCAAGGGCGATAAGGTGAAGGAGATTGACGGGACCTACAATCTTCTGTCAGCTTTTGTGCAGTTCGTCAATTTTGATTTTTATTTTCTTCTAAAAAAATTCGATTCCGGGCTGCCGGAACGGGATCTTTCGTACAACCCGAAATTTGAGCCGATAAACGCGGAATACGTAGCGGATGATCTGAAGGATTTTCTCGAAGTCATGCCCCTGGTCAGTTCGCAATCGAATTGGGACCACCTTTTTGATATTTTAAAGAACTACAAAGATACCGAAATCGTCAACAGGGCTGCCTGGAAGAAGGTGGTAAAAAGACTGGAGATTATCGAAAAAGACGGCATTCTGAACCAGATGGTTCGTCATATTACCGATGATCCATACTACAAACCAATGAGTTATTTTCCCAACGAGCGGATTGTTGAGGAGTATCTCAACAGGATCAAGACCCAGTCTGAAATGACGGTGCAGAAGATCCTCAACGAAAGGCAGAATCAGAAGATCGACAAATTACTCAAGACCATCTTTGGTACCACCGCCGTATCGAGGATGAGGAACTATACCGAGAAGGAGAACCTGAAGTTCGCAAAGAAAATGCTCGGAGGGTATATTTACGTGAAGCCCCTTAACTACATCAAGGCTTTCCTTCTGGATTTTTTCAAGCGGGATATCAAGGTAGTGATGGACCTGTTGCTGATACGGGGGAAATGGTCGACGAACCTGATGAGTCAGCAGCTTTCGGAATCTTTTCACGCGGTGATGGAGGTCTCCGACAAGTTGATCAGGTTTGACGAATCCATATCCGATGAAGGGGAGCGAGGTGTCCGAATCAAGCAGTACATGAGTCGATCGGACAAGGATAAAAACGCGATGGTCAGCTTGCGGAAGGTGCTCAAGGAGGTGAACGACGAGGCGCTTGAGCATATTCAGCTAACCGCGCAGAACCTCATTGTGATTGGTAAGAGCCTCAAACTGGTTCTTGAGGATTACGAAAGGAAGCCCCACGAGTTAATTATCAACTGGAGAGAGATCGAACAATACACCGACAAGGACGTCAAAACCAGTATTACCGAGATTTACAGGAAAATTTATTATTTCATCCAGCTTCTTCGGTATTATCAAAAAAAGAGCTCCTGAGTCTGGGTTTTTTTAGTAGGTGACGGAGCAACCCATAAGAAACGAAAAGCCGGGGGATGCGGGCTTACTTCCCTCACCGGCTTCCCGGGGATAGGAATCACCGACCTCTCCAGTCTGTACGGTCAAGAAACTCAACAATGTAAATCCCTGAAAGATATTCCAGCTTACGCCCGGGGTGATTCGTGCGGACAGATCGATTGGGTTGACCAGCCCCCGAAGTAAAATATTCAGACCGCCTCCGAAATCCCAGGAGCACTCACCGTATCCGTACAGGCCGTATCGTGGATTCTCAGCTGCATGGTCTTCCTTCCACAATCCCGCGGGATACAGACGGCTTTCGGCACGGAAACTGAAGGTGTCGTCATAACCGACGGGGATGACGGAGTAAAGCCCCGCGGTATACAGCATCCCCTCATGAATTGCGGACCACCGGTTTTCCGGTCGACTCTCTCCATCGGGTAGTTCCAGGGAGGCGGAAAGGTGCCAATCCACCACGAGGTTCCCCTGTAGACTCAGATAAGGGCGATGGTACCAGTCCCCCTCCCTCAAGGCTGCCGAGCTTGCCGTTCCGTCCCGTCCGTCAAAAAGATAGCCCCCCTCGAGTTTCAATCCGAAGGGTTTCGCGACGAATCGACCGCCGAGGCGGGTTTCTTCCAGAGCTCCGGGGCTACCCGTAGAGGGGTCGGTAAGGACCGAAGGGCCCGGGTTCACGAGGAATTCCACAAAGCTGAAGGGCCCTGTGTAGTAGGTGATTCCGGTAATCCAGGCGGTGGAATCGTCGAAGCTGCTCTGCATCAGGTTCGTGGTGATGCTGCTGCCGAAGATTTCATCCGCCACGTTGAAGATCAGACCTTCTCCCCATGAGAAGGGGGCCTTCCCCACAATCCCGCGAAGGGAGGAGAATCGAAATTTGGCGTAGGCGGTTCCCACGTCCAATATGGCACTGACCGAAGTGGTCCCTTCGGTGGTAATGGAGGGGGAAATCAGAGCGGAGATCTCAAACTGAGAACGGACATTGCGGTTCTCCATCTGATCGAAGCGGAGCGTCGCCAGTCCCGCACCGGAATGGGTCCATTCTTTCCGATCAAGACGGTTCACACTGTTGTAGAGCTCAAGCTCCAGGGTAGTCCGGTTTTCCGCGCTCACGGGAGGAGTCATGAACACCAGGCACAGAAGGAAACAGAATAGTGCCGTTGGGCCGGCTATCCTTAGGCTCTTGGGGTCCCCCTTGGAGCCCCCCTTGGGATGGCCCTTGGGACGGCCCAAGCCTACACGCGGAGTTACCATGTGAGTTCCTCCAGGGAGAAGGTGTTCCGCGGGATATCGGCGCCAATTTCGATTTCCTCGATGACAAATCGGGTGGAACTGTTGCGTTTCATCTTGTCCCGCATTATGAATTCGACGGGAAAGATTTTTCCATTCTGAGTAGTGAACTGCTCTACACGCATCTCCTTGAGGAGCTTTCCGGAGAGACTGAATTTGTGGACCTTGCGCCCCACGAAAAGCTCCTCATCCACCCATACTAGTTCTTTCGGATAGGGCACGTCACGACTGATTGCGTTCATTTCGATTTTGTAACACCCCTTGCCATCCACTTCTTCGGTGCCTAGTAGTTCCACTTCATAGGAATCGAGCAGTCCCTTATCTCCGGTCATATCCTCGTAGGAAAGGTCCGAACCGAGGACCGAATCACGCAAAGCGGCGCCCTGGAGTCGGATTATTTCGGCGGCGTCGGGGAAGAAGAGGT
Organism: uncultured Sediminispirochaeta sp.; assembly: GCA_964545955.1. Lineage (GTDB taxonomy): Bacteria > Spirochaetota > Spirochaetia > DSM-16054 > Sediminispirochaetaceae > DSBN01. Next base: position 2,279 of record CAZJIN010000015.1, on the reverse strand, counting down.
ATATTTCGTCGTCGGTGCGCAGTATTTTCTGTCCCCGTTCCTGGCGGCTGGTGAACTCGATCAGGCTCTTCTCCTCTCCCTCCGCCCAGGATTTGAAGGTGGTCACCTTTTCACCGAAACGATCGTTGATAACCATGCGACCTTCGGAGTAGGCGGTGTCGTGGACCTGGTTATCCTCCATCCGGTGGATAATCTCTTCCGCGGTGATGGCGTAGAGGGGCATGGCGCTTAGGAAGAGTAGGACGAGACTCATGGCGATGATCGGTACGGCTTTTGTCATTATGTGTAGGTTCATTGTGATCCTCCTGTAAATCAGATTGCCCGAAGGGCTTCCACCGGTTTGACCCGGGCGGACTGGCGAGAGGGAATAAGGGAAGCCACAGAGGCGATAAAGGTGGAATAAAAAAAGACGAAAATCGTGGATTTCATGTTGAGAATAGGTCTGAAGATCTGGGACATGTCAAAATCCACCCCTTCCATGGCCGCGCCGAAGTTGATGCCGAAGATTGAGAAGGGATAGGTAATTCCGATCCCCACAAGGACTCCCACGAAGGAGCCTATCACCGCGATGAAGAAGGCTTCAAGAAAAAAGAGGCGCACCACTTCGGGGCCGGTCATACCCATGGCGCTCACCGTGCCGATCTCCTTCCGGCGTTCGAAAACGGTCATCATCATGGTGTTGACGATGACCGTGCTTCCCAGGAAGAAGAAGAGCAGGGCGATGATATAGTAGATCGTTTCGGCCAGGATGACGAAACTGTAGGTCTGACTGATCTGGTTCCAGGAGCGGGCTTCGAGATTCTCCCGGTCTCCACCGAGAAGCTCTACCGAGATGGTGTCGGCCACCTGTTCAGGCGCATACCCGTTTTTCAGTTTGATGAGGATCTCGCTGACCATGTCGTCCATTCTGAGAAAGTATTGAATGCGGTCTATGGGGGCCTGGAAAAAACCGGTATTGAAGCTCTCGAAGTTGTAATGACTCACCCCCGTGATTTCCAGGGTTATGGCGTTCATCCCGCGGCCCCTGGTCTGGGTGAGCAGGGTGAAACTATCACCTACGGTCATTCCCATTTCCGCGGCAAGGCCGTCGGAGATGAGGGCTTCATTCATGCCGTTTTCCGGGATCCGGCCCTTGATCACGTACTTTTTCATCTCCTGGTAGTCCATTTCACGGTCAAAATCAACGCCCATTCCCCTGGCACGGAAGGTGTTTCCCTCCTTGTAGATGGCGGTGGGAAAACTGATCCTGGGGGAAAGATTCGAGATCTCCTCCCGTTTTTCGAGTCGCTTGATCAGTTCATCGTAGTTCTCTATTCCCAGGTGCAGGGGGTTCAGGTGCTGGTATTTTTCAAACTCCGAGTGGCGCACGAGGACTTCCCCGGTGACAAAGGTGTGGATATTGTCGGCCACATCCTGCTTCATACCCTCGATGACACTGAACATGAACACGAAGGTCATTGCGGCGACCCCGATGGCCGTCATGGACAGGATACTTCTTCTGGTATTTCGGCGGATATTCCGCCATGCCATGGTTTTCAGTTTCATTGCGGGGTTCCTCCTACTGGTAGCGCAGGGCGTCGGTGACCTGCATTTTCAGGGCTTTCGCCGTGGGAATCAGGGCAATTAACACCGACATGATTACACCGGTGATGAAGGCGGTGAAAATAGTCCGGAAGTTCCAGAGTCCCCGAGCGATGCCGGTGATTCGGTAACCCATATCGGAATCACGCATCAGCGCGGAGTAGTCGATTCCGGTGTTTACCAAGGGGATGTTGATCAAAACACCCAGAAGAACCCCCGCGGTTGCACCGATCAGGCCGATGCCCCCGGCTTCCATGAGAAAAGTCGCCCGGACTTCACCGGAGTTCATTCCCATGGCCCGGAGCATTCCGATCTCCCTGATACGCTCATAGATCGACATCAACATGGTGTTCGAGATACCCACCGCCGCGATGATGAAGACCAGAAAGAGGATGATTTTGCTCCCCGCGCTCTTGGCTGCCGCCAGGGCGACGAAGTCCCGCCCGAGGGTCTTCCAGTCCACTACGGTCATACCGGCGCTTCGGTCTTCGGGGATTGCAGAGCGGATCTCCCCGGTGGTTCGCTCGAGATTGGCGGTGTAGGGAAAGCTGATATCGATCTGGGTAACGCTACCCTCCATCTCGAGAAAATAATCCGCGGTTTCCAGGGGGATATAGATCCCCCCCCGATTCACCATCGGGTTGGGGGTGTTCACCAGTCCGACAATCTCAAGGTCCAGGGTCTGGAAAAAACCGGAT
>CAZJIN010000014.1:9013-15524 GCA_964545955.1 uncultured Sediminispirochaeta sp. | reverse complement strand
AGGACCGCTGACCACGGCCCTGTGGGGATCACAGAGAATAATCCGGGCACCCATGCCGATCAGTTTGTCCACAAAAAACATCCTGGATTCAAACATTTTTTCATGAACGAGAACCGTCCCCTCCACCTGAGTGGCCACTACCGTGATGATACTGGTCAGGTCCGCGGGAAATCCGGGCCAGGGGGCATCATCGATCTTGGGGATATTCCCCCCCATCTCAGGCACCACTTTCAGCTCCTGCCCGGAGGGAATAAAAATATTGCGTTCATCCCGATCCCAATGAATCCCGAGCTTGTTGAAGGCGATTCGCGTCATCCTGAGGTGCTCGGGTCCGGCATCCTCTATCTCCAGCTCACCCCGGGTGACCGCGGTCAAACCGATGTAAGAACCTACCTCCATAAAATCTGCGCCTATCACAAACTCCGTGCCACCCAGATGTTTGACCCCTTCTATGGTGAGGATATTCGAGCCGATCCCCGAAATCTTCGCGCCCATGGTATTCAGCATCCTGCAGAGATCCTGTACATGGGGTTCACTCGCCGCATTCCGGATCACCGTTTGTCCGGAGGCGAGCACCGCCGCCATTATGGTATTTTCAGTGGCGGTAACCGAGGCCTCATCCAGAAAAATATCCTGTCCCACCAGTTTGTTCGAAGTCAAAATAAACATTCCGTCCACTTCAACCCTGGCCCCTAACGCCTGGAAGGCGAGAAAATGGGTATCCATTCTGCGTCGGCCGATTACGTCGCCCCCCGGGGGAGGTAACTCGACCTTCCCTACCCGGGCCAACAGTGATCCCGCGAATAGAATTGAAGCGCGGATATTCTTCGCGAGGGCTACCGGAATCTCATGGGTCTTTATATCCGTAACATGGATCTGGTATTCGTTTTTTCCCAGGCGCTTGACTTCTCCACCGAGATGGGTGAGGATCTCGAACATCACATGGACGTCCTCGATATCGGGAATTCTCTTTAGTACTACCGGCTCATCGGACAAAAGACTCGCCGCGATACAGGGCAGGGCTGAGTTCTTGTTCCCGCCTGCCCGGATCTTACCTCTGATCGGAAAACTGCCGTCGACAATATACGCATCCATATCGACAATCTATCCCACCACCAATCTCTTTGCAAGGGGAGCCAGCAATTCTCATTTTAGAAGTCTATGAGACTTCTAAAATGAGAATTTGCCTCAATTGCTTAGAAAATATGGCAATTACTCATCGGTTGGAGGCATTCTCAGTATGGAAAGTGTAAAACCCTTTCCATACTGAGAATTGCTGAAGGGGATCTCACCGGGAAAGGGGCTCAAGATAGAACTGGGGATCCTCGAAGGGGTTGCCGCTCATACGGACCTTGCATACACGAACAAAACTACGACCGTCCCGAAAAATAAAGCGAATGGAAAAGCGAGTACCGTATCCGGCATCGTTTTCCTTCTCATACGTGCTGAAGGGATTCTCCCACACCCGGGGGAAAAGAACGTTACTGAAAACACGTCCCTCCGATTCGAGAAGCCCGGGAAGGTCAGCCTCCTCCACCCTTTGATTATCGGTAACCGGTGAGCTTGAATTTTCAGGCGTTCTTTCCTCCACCCCGGAGCCTTCAGGGGTTTCAGAGAGCGCCTCCTCCGATGCCGCTAGAGAAGACACTTCTTTGTCCGGTATATCCGCAGGAAGAGGCAGGAAGAGCCGCTCAAAGAGCTCAGCATCGGACATGCCCTCCTTCAGTTGTGAAACATCTTCAGGGGGGAGCACAACCTTGAGAGACTCCCCCCATTTTTCACCTGAGAGGAGCTTTCCGAGCCCTTCCAGAAAGGAATTCAGGTTTCTTACAATGTTTGTACTATCCCGCTGTGAAAACTTCGTACCGTCCCATCTGAACCAGGTGAGAAAGGTTTCATATCCCGTCCCTTCCTCAAACACCCTGCGCCACTCAACAATATCAAGCAGGCCGTCGCCGTCGATATCCCTGGTTTCCGTGGAGACCGAAATCGAAGCCTTCAGAGTAAAAAATGAAAAGTTGTTGTACTCGGAAAAAGCCACCTGAAGGCTCTCTCTCCCCTCCTGGGTCTGAAAAGAGATCCTCACGGCAAAGGGCATATTCCGATCGGCATCGATACGCAGCCCCCGGAAGCTCTCAAAGACGGACCATTGCCCCAGGGGAATGCGGTACATCGAAACAAACCCGTCCGTTGTCCGCAGAAAAAGCGCGAGGTAAAAGGCATAGGACTCTGAAAACAAGCGGGCCATGTCCGTGATAGCCGCCTCCGAAACGCTCCCGAAACGGACGGGAATATCGGATATCCCACCCTCTTCCCCGGGAACCTCCATCAGAAGCACAAAAACATCCTCAAGACCGTTGTCATCGATATCGCGAAATACGGTGAGCGGCCGGTATTCCTGATCACCGACAAAAAGGAACCGCTCCGGAACGGAAGGCCGAATCAAATCCCGCAGCATTCCCGGTGACAGCTCTCGAGTCGGGACCACGGCCCCTTGTGAACCTTCTGTGGAAGAGACGGGCTTTTTCTCCCCCGATACGGCCGGCCAAGAAGACCCCCTGGATTGGGCTGCCCTTGGAGAGTCCTCCTCCCGCGCCGGTGAAGAATTCCCCGTGGGGGGGCTTTCTTGAGACAACGGGGGGCTTTCTTGAGGCGACGGGGGGTTCTTTTTTCCAATACTATTCGGGGACTCCAGGTCGGCGGGAGACGTTACACAGCTTAAAAGGAGCGCGAGAAGAAAAAATGACAAAACCAAGTTACCCGGTCTGAGAAACATGTTCTATAATAGCAGTAGAAAAGCCATTTTTCTATCACTTTTTTAGCTGAGAACATCGTTGGAACGGTATGGGAACGGCGGCAGGGTAGGTCCCACCGCCCCCCCCCCACGAAGAGAGGCCTTTTCCGACGGCCTGCTCCCCTCGTGATCAGTCCACGAGGAGGCGAAGTCTTTTTTTCCCATCGGAAGTCCGAAAGGGGTTATGGCGATTTTTTAAAAATGACCGATACGTACGACAGGCCCGGTAATACCCGTCGGGCCCGCGAAAAGTTGAAGACACATCACACCTGTAGAGCTCCAGGAGATCGGGAAAAAGGGGCGAGGACATCACCTGCTCGGTCCGGTAGACGGGCAGTTGCGAAAGCGCCCCCGGGACCATGTGGTATTTTACCAGGAACTCCACATCATCGATTGTAGCTCCCGGATAGTTCAGAACTTCGAGAAAACGTCGCGCCGTGTGTGAACCGATCTGGGCATGCCGGTCAAACCGGTTGCCGTTCGTTTCCCTGGCTGAAATCTTTCCCACATCATGCAGCAGCAAGCCGAGGGAGATATGCAGCTCCCGTACCTTGCGGTGGAGAAGGGCCTCCAGGGTGTGGTGCCACACATTTCCCTCGGGATGATGTTCCTTCGAATGGTGGACCTGATCCATATCCGCGAGAAGGGGCCAATGGGCCGCGATAAACCCGCTGTCCATCAACACCTGGAGCCCGGCGGAGGCGTTTTTGCCCGCCAGAATCCCGTTGAGCACAAAACGCTGCTCAATCGGTGTGAGCAGGGCCGGCTCGCGGGCCGACTCGCGGGCCAACTCGCGGGCCAACTCACTAGTAGCGCGATTGTGTAAAGCGGGCCCCCGGCTATCACCGACTGAATTCCCGTTTGGCGGCTTCTCCAGCTCTTCCTTATACCCAAAACGCGAAACCCGAAGCCCCTTCTCAGCGGCAACGTACCATGGACGAAGTTCGACGGGAACCTGGGAATACGGTACCCCTTCCTCCTGCCCCCCATGAAAATCCACCAAAAAACCAGAGCGAAGGTCCCGATAGGCATTGCAGGGATCCAGATACGCGTTTCGTCCGATATCGTAGCGAAAGGTCCCCTGCAGCGTGGCCTGGTGAATCCGGGCCTGGGAATTTGCTTCCTTTTCCACACATCTGAAAAGATACAACCGATCCTTCTTCTCCAGGGCGGCATCAAAATACTCAGCCCCCGGAAACAGCAGCTCCTCGAAGGTCCTGCTCAAATCCACCAGGCTCCCCTCGGTCTCCACCCAGACCTCACGACCGGCGGGGTACCCGAAATACCGGTCCAGGGCCGACGGCCCCACCAGGTATGAAGAAAAATCTGCTTTAGCCAGCTGTTCTACCGCTTCCATGAGATAAAGATAACCCTTTCACCAAAGGGGATTCAAGAGAAACCGTGGATGGGCAATTCATTTTGGAATTTTCCATACTGAGAATTGCCAATCCCGATTGTAATACCCCGATTTTCCCATTACAATTCAGCACATAATAAGCTGAGCGGAGGTGATTCCATGATCCTTTCCGGTAAAGAAATCGAAAACAGGCTCGGCCGCGACATTACTATCGAGCCCTTCCATCATAACCAGCTCAATCCCAACAGTTACAACCTTCGACTCCACAACAAACTGCTGTCCTATACCGCCACACAACTCGATATGAAGCTGAACAACCCCGTCCGGGAAATCACCATTCACCCTCAGGGCCTTCAGTTAAGCCCCGGCCGGCTCTACCTGGGAAGAACCGCGGAATACACCGAAACCCACAACGCGGTCCCGATGCTTGAAGGCCGCTCATCGGTAGGACGCCTTGGGCTCTTTGTCCATGTCACCGCGGGATTTGGAGACGTGGGCTTCAAGGGCTACTGGACACTGGAAATTTTCTGCGTCCAGCCAACCGTGATCTATCCCGATGTTGAAATCTGCCAGATCTACTACCACGAGATCTCCCCGGACCACGAAGAGTATGCGGGCAGCAAGTACCAGGACAACAAAGGTATTCAATCGAGCATGATGTACAAGGATTTTGAGTGAGCCTGAGTGGGTGAAAAGGGTGTGAGGCGGCGAAGCTGCCTTCACCCGGCACATCTGTAATTAATTATTCCTGACTTTCACCGATCATGTCTTCCATCTGGTAAAACCCCGGCTTTTTACGGGAAATAAAAGCCGCCGCCTGCAGCGCACCCGTTGCGAAAAGCCCCTTTGAATAGGCCGTATGTCGCAGGGTCAGCACTTCATCCCTTCCCGCAAAAATCACATCATGCTCTCCGACAATGGTCCCGCCCCTCACCGCATGGATCCCGATTTCGTCGTCCGTCCGCAGGTGGTTTTTCTCTTTTCTTCCAAACACATAGTCCACAGGATGCTGCAGAGCGCTTTTAAGGGTGTCCGCGAGGGCAAGGGCCGTCCCGCTGGGCGCATCCCTCTTTAGTCGGTGGTGTTTCTCCACAATCTCAATATCGAAAGAACCTCCGAGCACCGACGCGGCCTGCTTTATCAGAACTTTCATCAGGTTGACCCCCAGGGACATATTCGCCGCCTGAAACACCGCGATGGACCGACTGACCTTCTTGATCAGGGTAAAATGTTCTTCCTCCAGTCCAGTGGTGGCGATCACCACCGGGAGTTTTCTCTTCTCAGCCTCGACGAGAAGAGGTTCGACCCCCTCGAGGATGGAAAAATCGATCACCACATCCACTTCTTCCCGCATCTTCTGAAGAGACCTGTACACCGGAAACCGGTGTGCCCCACCGTCCACGGGATCTATACCGGCAACCATCTCAAAATCAGCGGAAGCCTCGACCGCATCCGTGAGGACCCTGCCCATTTTTCCGTTACACCCGTTTACCACTATTCTTGTCATTTCGCAACTCCCCCCTTTGTATCCATGTTACTTAATGGACCGGGGAATTACAACAGGAATCTCAAATCACGCGCATCCATTTGCCTCCTCTTCCTCCTGGGGAACCAGCCGAAGCCCCTCGTCCGTACTCGGAAAAATCCTCCTGCCTTCAATCGTACCGTACCTCGCCACCTGCCGCACCACGAAGACCTGGTCCTCTTCAAAGTCAAGCAACAACTGCCTCTGGGCCGACCCGGTCGATCTTATCCGGGGAGAGATACAGGGTTCCCCCCTGGGAGCCCCATCACCATGACGGTTCGAACCCGCACGAAAATAAGAAACAATCATTTTTACCTCCAACATAGAAAAGCCTCTCACTTAATAAGAGTAGCAAAACGTCTCCCTGCTTCAAAAATTGAGAAAAAAAAACTTTTTTCTTCTTCCTCACGAGCAGAACCTCGACAATATATATACCTTATTGATACTATCTATATGATATATAGAGGGTAAAAAAAATCATTCCCCGGGCAGTTCAAGGTGTTTCGCGCCCTTCAAAAATCCTCCAGCTTATTCCGCAGTACCTCAGCCGAGATCGCCAACTCGGGCCACATTCGACCCCGGTGGGAATACCAGACGGGAACCAGACGAAAACGGAGATCATTCGCTTCGTTCAGCTTCCAGGTGTAGAGGGTCTCCAGGTACACGGAGAAACTCGTCCTATACTCCGCATCTCCAAGATCGTCATCTCGCACATACGGTGTGGTGAAGAGGTTCACCTCCGGATTGTAGCGGAGATAGGTAAATCCCGTAGTGAAGCGAAGATCCGGTCGCAGGTCCAGAGTCCCCTCGCCCTCGACCCACCAGGTCCCCGGAC
>CAZJIN010000014.1:0-9003 GCA_964545955.1 uncultured Sediminispirochaeta sp. | reverse complement strand
GCATCCAGAAGTAGCCCTTTTGCCCCTTGTACCGATAGACTGCCCGGGAGAGATATGCCCCCTTTTCTTCCTCATAGGCGTAATAATTGCCCCAGAGATAGTGGGTTCGCCCAATCTCGGCCTTCAGTATCAAATCGGGAAGAAAACCCCCGTCAGCTCCTTTTTCGGTCCGGTTCCGCCACTCGGGTTGATACACAAAACCGGCAAGATACGCCCCAATGGTGGGAATACTGCTGTCGGGTATCCCGAGAACATCACTTGCATTGACATCATCCCAGGCGGCCTGACCATAAAAACCGAGGCCGGGGCACACTGCATATCCCAGATCCACACCCATATGCATATTGTGGTGTCCCACCACCGCGTTGTGCCAGCTGAACACCGGAAAGATATCCCCTATCACAAGGGCGTTGTTTTCCCGCGCAGTGATCATGGCCGCGGTCACTCCCAGGCGCACTTTTTCCCAGCCCAGGACAAAACGGTGCATACTGTTGAGTATAATCGTCTCTTCAAAGGCGTATCCCGTGGGAGCGCCGTCCAGGGTGAGTATGTTTTCCCGGCCGGCATAATCCGTAGCAGGATCCGTAGTAACGGAGTCGGTGAACCCGACCCTCATGCCGTCCTCTTCAACCTCATAACTTTCGTTCAGGAAAATCCGCTCTTCATCCCTGGTCATCCGGTTGTCCAGGGTTCCGAAATACGAGGTCATGGTAAGCGGTCCAAGCCGATAGCGATACGTGAACGCGTCCAGCCACGGAAGACGTTCGCCCGGAAAAAAGGTTGAGAACCGGGCGTCACCGAAATGAACCGGAGCACGACCCAGCCATGCCTCAAAGCGCTCACTTCGCCAGGCAAGATAGCCGGTTCGAATCAGGTAGTTTTCGATTTTTACCGGATCCTTATCCGTTCTTATAAAGAGGTTCAGATCCGGGACCATTCCTTCGTTGTATTCCCTCTTGACCCCCGCCGAAATATGAAGTCCCGATTCACCCTGGGCCCCTGCAAAAAGGGCCAACTGTGCCATATCCGGAAACTCCACGAACCGATTGAAAAAATCATTGGGATAACGCGTGGGGGCAATTGGATCACCGTCGAACCCTCCGTCCTCGCTCGTCGAAGCCGGTTCAGGTAAAAACACATCCCCTTTGATAAAACCCGCCGGCTGAATACTCGTTCGACTCCCGCGAATGGTTCGCCCCTTCCTGTAATGCAGGGAATCCCGGTAGTCCTCGATTTGGTCCAGGAGTTCCACGGATCGTGGGGCGCTGTACTCCCGTGAACCTGCCGAAAAAAGCCACCGACCAGCTTGAACACTCTGATCACCTTTTTCACCACGTCCGGGGAAATCTTCCCGAAGATTATCTCTTAAAAGATCCATCAGCCGTGCCGCGTATCCATCGAGATCCGCCAAAGATAAGGGATAGGAGGCATCGGGGAAGACGAAACCGGCCTGTACATACAGGGTCAGCAATCCCTCGACCTCCGGGTCATCGGGCATAAAAAGCTGGAAAGGGCTTGCGGGAAAAACCAGCAGCAGGAGAAGGGGCAGAACGAAACCGTATTTTTTCAGAGAAACAGTCACCCCATTCCTCCCTTAGTAGTGGTGCCCAAGGCCGATAAAAATCTCGTGGATCTGCTTTCCATCCCGGGGAGCCGGATCGCCGAGGCCGGCACCTCCGAAGAGTGCTTCCAGATCCAGACCGATTGATACCCGCAGGTAGATGGATCTGGCTTTTTTCAAAAAGGCAAAACCCTCTATCCCGCCACCGTACCAGCTCTCCGACAGGTTAAAACTGCCATCCTCCGGACGTAACAGGGCGTAATCGAAAAAGGGAGACACGTGCCCCTCGAACCACCGATCGAGGAACCATATCCATATATCTACCGGAAAATCCAGATTGACGAATACCCCGGCATCACCGCTCATACGCTGGTTCAGTATACCTCTAATTGGTTCTCCGGCATCATCCTCCACATCGTGATAGCGGTAGAAGCCTTGCACCCGACTTGAAAGGGCCCCCCAGCCGAAGGATTTGTGCCCTTCGAACTCCAGATCCAGATCGCTGAGCCAGAGCTCACGGGTGAAGTTGTAGCGTAAATTCTGCTCCAGAGAAATCTCCGCCCCGTCTCGAAAATTTCCCACCCAGTTGACCCGTCCCGCCGACAGGCCATGTTCGGCACCCAGATCATAACCCCGTCGATCCATGCTAAGGCTGTCGAAGGGTTTGTAGTTATAGCTGGTAATCATGGCAGCACTATAATCGGGTTTCCCGAACAGGGGCAGCTCAAAACCCAGGGGAATCGAACTTCCAAAGCTCCCTGAGGTCCGCATATAATAACCATCCGGATCATATCTGCCGTCACGGTTCAGGTAATAATTCTGATTTAACTTCGCCTGCCATGTGAGTCCTTCAAGAGGTATATCCATGGATAAGCCAATTTTTGTCTCATTTTGAAGCAAATTTTCATCAGGATAGTTGATTACGGTGATATCTTCATCCAAACTGAATTTCCAGCGATAGTCCCACAGATAAAAGGGAATATCAAAACCACCGTTCAGGGAATACTTTGTGTCGTAGTCTTCGTTTCCCTCAAAGATCATCACATAATCAAAATTCCCTTCCAGAGTTTCCATTCCCCCCAAGAAGTTGTAGTTCCGCCCCCGCAGACTAAGAAGAAAGCCCTCATTGGAGTCATAATTCGCGTAGGGAAGCACGATGTAGTTCCAGGTATCCCGAACAGTCACATCGAGGTCCACGTACATTCTCGATGAATCCAGGGGATCTTCAAAAAAATCAGCGACAACTTCGCCTCCATCGAGGGTCCTCTGATTGCCGATCATCTGACGCTTGTCATCAAGGTACGCTCCCAGGGCTTCAGATCCCTCCAGAACCTCTCCTGTTTTAATGTCCAGATAATCGATGAGTACGCTCTTGCGAGTCTTTCCTTCGATCGTATAGTTCACATCCCTGATCACATATTTGATATCATTACCACCTCCGTTCGCGGCTATCTCCGCGGTGAGGGGAAAAAGAAAGGTGACGAGAAAAATGAGAACCGTTATGCCTTTTTGATACATAATATAAGCTTTCCTTCAAACTCTGCGTTGTTTACAGATGGTACCCGAGAACTCGCGATTTATCAACTTTTAAAAAAAATGGTCCCACGCAGAGGGCCTCACACAAACGGGTACAGGAGGCCTGCTCAGCTTCTCTTGAGAAAATCCGAGAACTGCTCGGCCAATTCGTCCGGTTTTTCCTGAGGCCTGGGAAGGTCCTTCGGATACCCCGGCAGTATCCGTGCCCGAATGAAGGTGAGTCCGGCGTTACGTGGCCTGGAAAGTATCTCCTGAAGCTCCATTGGACGGGTAATATCGTGGATATGTTCGTATCCGCACGCGGCGGCCACCGCACAAAAATCTATTGAAGGAGCTACCGTTGCCTGCCCCCCGGTGGATTCGTGACGGCTGTTGTCCAGAACCACATGCACCATGTTCGCCGGTTTTTTATACCCAATCGTTGCAAGGGCCCCCATCCTCATCAGCACTGCCCCATCTCCATCCAGGGCGATTACCCGGAGATTCGGCCTGGCGATGGAAAGTCCGAGGGCAAGACTCGAAACACAACCCATGGAACCGACCATGTAGAACTGGTTGTCACGATGGCCAAGGGCGTACAGCTCACGTCCCGTGTATCCGGTGGTCCCCAGAACTACATCGGAGGCGGTACAGTGGGTCTGAACAACATGAAGCATCTCTTTGCGGCGAACCTGTGGCTGAGGTACCTCGGAAGTCCGTGCCTTCACCCAGGGCATCGATACCGTGGGAATCGGCTTGTCGGATTCATAGGACTCCACGGAGCCTTTTTTCATGACAAAGGCGAAGGGAAGCCGCTCTTTGTCCATGTAGCAAACCGACCTTTCAAGGGCCGGAGTTACCTCTTCCGCCTCCACAGGAAAGTACTCCCATTTAATACCCATTACATCAAGCATTTTGGTGGTAATAGGACCCATCAAGCCGTGCTGCGGCGCGTCCGCGGGACCGCCCGGTTCTCCTCGCAAAGTTACAATAAGCAACACCGGAATACGAAAAGTGTGGTTCATACTGGTCAGAGGATTGACCGCGTTCCCAAGACCGGAATTCTGAAAAATCGCCACACCGCGATTCCCCGCCAGACGATTCCCCGAAGCGATGGACACCGCATCCCCCTCGTTGACCGCAGACACATACCGCACTTGAGGATCATCAATTACGTAGTTGATAAAGGGTTTAAGATAGGAGCAAGGGACACCGCTCCACAAGTTAAAACCCATCTTCAATGCCTCATCGACAAACTGTTTCGCCTGTATCATAGTTCTCTCCTGTGTGATAGTACCGTATATTTTGAGTATTTGTCGAGCTTTTCGTTGAGAATACGGAGGTCTCCAATGGGACACTGCCCATAGAAATCTATTGCCCCGGCAGGATTACCTTATCCCTCGGCAATGATGGTGACTTGAGAAAACTCGTCCGGAACCGTCGCCGAGGGACATTCATTGTAGAGTGCAGATGTAGCAGTGACACCCTGTGAATATGTTGAATCATCCAGATTGGCGAGCTCGGAAATATCACGGCGATCAATGTCCTGAATGATTTCTTTAATCGGTCGACGTTGCAGAGTACGGGTGGACTTAATCTTTACCTGGAATCCACGCTTTTCTAGTTCCAGCCACATGCGTTTTTCATCCCAGAAGCGCTCAGAATCTTCCAGGAAAGACTGCGGAAAAAATCGGTACACCCACCACCCCGGCATCTGTTCAGGCTGGATGTTCCAGATTTTAAACACACTACCCGAATCCAGCACGCGGCGGACCTCATCCATCACTTTTTCTTTATCAGTAAAATGGTGGAACGCAAAGTTACAGCTCACAAAATGGAAAAAATTATCCCCATGGGGCAATTGGTGGGCATCACCGAGACAAAGGTCTGCACCGGAAGTTCTATCGACCCCATGTCCATAATCCCTGCTTAACTTCCTTCGTGCTTCCTTCAGCATTGCATCAGAGGCATCCATACCGTACCACTCGATTAGCCCTCCAGCGGTTTCGGTCTCAAAGGAATCCATCTGAACAGAGAGGTAGTTCCCAGTGCCACACCCCAAGTCAAGCACTCTCATAGGTGACCCAGCGGAAAAGGAGTGTCGTTCAAACACTCGCAGGAGCTCCTCATCCATACGAATATGATGACGTTTTCGGTTTCGGTCGTACTTACCTGCTACTTCCTGGTAGTTCGTCTCTTTCAAACACCGCCACCTTTTGCAGCAAGCTTTATCAGGGTAACAATGCAACCCCCGATATAGAATAACGCGTTTACGAAAATAATCCAGTGCATACCACCGACAAAATGACAAAGTATCAAAGCCGGCATCAAGAAACCGGTTATCCCTATATTCTCAGCAATCATCCGCTCCAGCGAAACCGAGTTGTGGGCACTGTCCGGTTCGATGTTTTTATACATCTGGTAGGCTACACGCATTAGGAGATTGGCTGAAGAAGTAAGAGCGGCAATCAAAATATAGTACCATGCTCCGGTCAGGTGATAAACGTAAACACCGGTACCCAGAAAAACAGCGATATAGGATACAAACCCCATCACCGCGTCAGCCCAACTACCCCAAGGCCCGGCAGTCTTTGTTACCCTGGCGATATTCCCATCAGCGCAGTCAAGAATGGAAAAAAAGTTTAACAGGATCGCCCCGATGAGCGGAGCTGAAAAACCCGGTACTCCCAACAGAATGCCCCCACCGACACTGAAAACTCCTGAAATATATGAGAGTCCGTTGGCTGATATTCCCAGCAGAAGAGAAACCCAGGTAACCGGAAATGAAAGCGGACGAAGAATATAACGTGTCCAGAGTGAATCGCTGGTGTTTTTTTCACTGGGAAGAGATTGGGAAATCATTTTCATAGAATAGTGCATAACGTCACACCCACCTGAGTCACAGAATTTTAAGGATTTATCATTGTCTGAATATACGGATAAATTTTTTCCCGAGCGCGAGCCAGGTGATCTTCATCATCGATTTCAGCCCATACGAGGTCTTCAACTTTTCGACAGTATATCGGGGTTTTTACAGCGGCGGCTACCAGTGCTTTTTCATACTCCACATGAAGACTTTCGGCGAACATTGTTTCAGCCTGTTTACACAATGTATGGTAAGCTGACTGTGACAGCTTGCTCACACCAACAAGTTCACCGGCCGGGACGCTGTTCAGCTCATGAAGATGTTTGCTCATCTGTTTCAACAGGCCATTCTCGTCGGTTTTCACCCACACTTCATCATTACTGTGCGTAATTCCGGAAAGCAGAATTACCGAATCCCGTGAATCTTTCTGCAGTTGTGTAAGAGCCCTCTGCTCATAAATCAGGTCCGACTCCAGAAGGAAAAAGGGACCCTCTTGCATCACCTCACGAGCAAGATAAAGGCTGAACATTGAACCGGAATCTGCATATTTATCATTATATACCGTTTCTACCAAGCCCTTGTAGCGGTCGGCTAACTCTTCATAAAATTCTGCCAAATGACCGGTTACTATTATTACCCGTTCCACACTGGCTTTTTGAAGACGCTTTAAAGACTCCTCAATAATAGGCACATCACCTAGCTGTAAAAACCCCTTTGGAGCCTGCTGCCCCTTATCCTTCAGCCTGGTTCCTTGCCCGGCAGCCATGATTACGGCGTTTTTTATAGAACCATTCATGGAGTCTACCTCGCACCCGTCAGCTGATGAAACAAATCCAGAAGCCGATCTACATCCTCATTAACAATATCTCCCATATTGGCTATTCGGAAAACCTGATGAAACAGACCTCCCTGCCCCGCATAGATCACAAAACCGGCCTGTTTCAACTCATCGTGGAGCTGATCGTACGTATAAGCCTCAGGTAAATGAAAACTTGAGAGCATGGAGCAGTAGTCGGACTCATTGAGAAAAGACTTTACCCCCATTGAATCAAGCTCCCTCCGTATTCGCTCTGATATTTCCCGATAACGGGCGGTCCTCATCTGCCAGCCTCCGGTTTCTTCCATCTCCTTCAGAGCTTCCCACAACGCGACAGCCACATGGGTCGCCTGGGTAAAGGGGGAAAAACCATTCTTCTGTTTTTCGTAATATTCATACAAGTCTAGATAAAGTGTGGCTGCAGCCGATTTTTCTTTTTCGAATAGATCACGACGGGCAATAACAAAAGCGAGACCTGGAATCCCGTGAATACACTTATTCGCGGTTGACGCCAAGGCGGCTACATTCCACTTCTCAAACTCAATCCGCTCACCGGCAAAACTGCTTACCGCATCCAACAGTAGGGGTTTGTCGTATTTTTTGCATAAAGCCCCAAGGGCATCCAGATCGTTGAGCCGTCCAGTGGTGGTTTCATTGTGGATGGCCGACACGTGAGTTATGGAAGAATCGCTCTTCAGGATCCTTTCAGCCTCTTCCAGGTTCATCGGTTCAGGCCAGGCGCTTTTTATCAACACCGACTGCTTACCGTGAGTCTCCACCATCCTGGCAATGCGCTCGCCGTAGACACCATTTGAAATAATCAGAATCTTTCCCTTCTTCGGTAGAAAACTGGAAATCATCGCTTCGACCGCGCAGGTCCCCGAGCCGGTCATGATTATAGCTTCATAGCCCTTGGCTGAATCCTGATACACGTTTACCAGACGCTTCTTGATATCTATCATAAGTTCTGCGAACTCCGGTTCGCGGTGACAGAGATCTTCCTGCTGAAGTGTAGCACGAACCCGTTCGCTTATCGTAACGGGGCCGGGATTCAATAAAATAGTTGGACGCTTCATACCATTCACTCCTCTCTCTTTTTCGATTCAAATAATTTAATAGACCTGTCCGACACAGACTAAAACTGTTTTCCCGCCAGCAGCAGATCTTCTAAGGTATCGATATCCAGCCAGTGTCCGGTAGTGTAAATTACCTTTACCGTCTCGCCTGCTCCAATCAAGGCGTTCAGCAGCTCACTCATGCGTGCCTTGTCACCGCGTGGCGCCGCTAGAACTTCATCTAATATTTCGACAAAGCGAGCTTGTTTGTTCTTGCTCACTTTGAAAAAACCGGTCCACTCCCCGTGGATTTCATCTGAGTCAAGCTGCGAGTCCATTCGCTTGAGAAAAATACTCTTGCCGAAAACCTCCCGCGAATAGGGCTCGGAACACTGCACGTAGTCGGCGGAGCGATCACGGTTTACACTATCAGACCAATTTGTGTCTATCACAATTGAAAAATCGGCATCACTTTCCGCCACCAACTGGAGCAGATATTTTTTGGCAAGCACGTCCCCATAACTTACTATTAAGCTCTGTGTATCACTTTGGGCAGCTATTACCTTTTCCACACCCCGCCGCAGGCTGTACAGTTCGCCTGTTTCTTCGTAACGATCATTATCAGCATAATTAATATTACTCAGGTTCACACTTTCTTTGGCGTAACCACGCACTACCGTGATGTCCTTCACACCAACCAGGTTATAGTTATCAACAATGTGGCCCAGCAAGGGTTGTCCTGAAACTGAAACCATTGCCTTGGGGCGTTGTTCCGTGAGTTTTCCTAAATCTTTCCCTCGACTGGCAGCCAGTATAACGGCAGCTATAGCCTTGCCCTTCCGGGGAAGGTACCGTTTCTCCGCTTCCTGCAGTTCATGGGCTCCCTGGAGCCGAAAAATTTCCTTCACCGGTGCGATATCATCTTCTATTGCCATCAGGGTCTGCTGCTCTTTTAACTTTGTAGCGGTTGCCTGCATTCCGGCGATTGAAGTTCGCAACATGTGGTTTGCCCAGATGGCAATTGAAAAACCGTATTCTTGAAACACCTCTGTAGGAGTTGAATAGTACTTGGTCGGAACAATCACTACCGGAGACCGGGCGGCCCACTCACGCTTGAAGCTGAGCACCTCGTCAGGGGCAAACAGGCTACTATGGATAAGAATACCATCCGCTCCAGCCTCGTGGTAGG
>CAZJIN010000013.1:0-15734 GCA_964545955.1 uncultured Sediminispirochaeta sp. | reverse complement strand
GAAATAGAAAAGAAAGAATCATCGGTTCGCGCATTGGATAAGGCGATTAATATTCTCGAGGCAATGTCCCGTCTGGACAGGGATATTGATCTGGCATCTTTGGCCAGGATAATGCAGATGCCGAAGAGCACGCTACTCAGGTTGTTGACGACCATGAAAACTCATAACCTGATCAGGCAGGATGAAAGTACGAAGCGCTTCAGCCTCGGATTGGGATTGGTTGCACTGGGCAGATCCGCGGAGAAGAACTTTGACCTTGTGGACAAGGTCCACCCCTACCTGATCGAGCTGGCGGAGATAACCGGTGAAACCGCCTCCCTCATGACCCTTGAGGGCGATCATGGGATCTATGCCGATCAGGTTCTGAGCAAGAGCATGATCCGCGGCCAACCCCGGGTGGGAATGCGACTCGATCTTTACTGCAGTTCCGCCGGGAAAATCCTCCTTAGTGCAATGGAAGACGCCAGGATCGATGCGCTTTTCCGGAACCGGGAACTGGTGAAAATGACCGCTAAAACTATCGACAGTTTTGATAAACTGAAGAGGGAGGTCCAGAAGGTGAGGGACCAGGGCTACGCGGTGGATAATGAGGAGGTAGAAGTTGGCGGAAGATGCATAGCCGCCCCTCTGCGGGGGAAAAACGGCGAAGTCATCGCGGCGGTCTCCGTTATGGGACCCACCACCAGGATCAGACAAAAAGACTTCGCCCGGTTCGCGAAGATGGTAAGAGAAGTCGTCTGTAAAGCATCCCGGTCCTTCGGATACCAGGATGAATAACGGACAGAGTATAATTTTTTAAAGGAGCAATAAATGAGCAATTTTGAAGGCCGTGATATCATAAGCACTGCGGACTTAAGCAGAGATGATATCATGGAGATAATGGAAGTAACGAAGAAAATGGAAGAGATCGTGAAAAAAGACAGGGTTTCTTCCATGATGTCGGACAAAGTGGTAGCTGTGCTGTTTATGGAACCCTCCACCCGCACCAGACTTTCCTTTGAGACCGCGGTTCAACGTCTTGGAGCAAGGCCTATTACCGTGGCAAGCGCCGCAAGTTCTTCCGCGGCTAAGGGTGAGTCCCTGGCCGATACCGCAAAAACCGTTGACGGCTATGTCGATGTTATCGTGGTGCGACAACCCCAGAAGGGGGGGGCGCAGATTATGGCGGACGCCGCGAAGGCCCCTCTCATCAACGGTGGCGACGGAGCGGGACAGCACCCGACTCAGGCACTTCTCGATCTTTACACGATCATTAAGGAGAAGGGGTCCCTCGAAAATCTCAAGGTTGCGATGGTAGGGGATCTCAAGTACGGGCGCACCGTTCATTCGCTTTCCTATGCCCTCGCACCGTTTACACCGACGGAGTATATCTATTGCGCCCCGGATGAGTTGCAGATGCCCTCTGAGATTGTGAAGGACATGGAAGCAAAATCGATCAAGATCACGAAGACCGACGATATCAAAAAAGCCCTGCAGGCGGATGTAGTGTACATGACGAGAATCCAGAAAGAACGGTTTGATGATCCCGCGGAGTACGAACGCCTCAAGGGTAGTTTTGTTCTGGATAAAAAACTGGTCCAGAGCGGGAAAAGCGACATGATCATCATGCATCCCCTTCCCCGGGTAGATGAAATCGCTGAGGATGTCGATGAGCTCCCGAACGCGGCCTATTTTCGACAAGCCCACAACGGGGTGTATTTGAGAATGGCCGTTCTGCCAATGGTAGCGGGTATTATTTAGTTTTTGAAACACAATGAAAAAAAAGATTGTATACGGAAAATTCCTGATCACAGCGCCCGGTTCATATATAGAATCGGGCGCCGTCTATATAGAGGACGACAGGGTAGTTGATATCGGGACCTACGGTGAGATTACCTCCCGTCATCACGCGGACGTGGTCCTCGGATCGCAGGACCACATCGTGATGCCCGGCTTCGTGAATGCCCACAGCCACGGGAAGGGGCTGACGGATTTCCAGCGGGGGAACATTGACGATACCCTGGAGACCTGGAAGTTCTACAACTATCCCCCCGTGAACAGGGAGTATGATACGCGCTGGGCGATTCTGAAATACCTTGAGGGCGGAGTGACCACTACGATGCACAACCACACCCTCAGCCGTCCTGAGCTGCACACCCATGAGTTTGAAATGGTGATTGATATATACCGCGACCTCGGGATGAAGGTCGCCTTTGCCCCCACACTGACCAACCAAAACTGGTTTGTCTACGGAGACAACGAAGCCTTCGTTTCTTCCCTCCCGACTGATGTGGAACAGGCCTGTCGCGGGATCATGGACAAGGCGAAAATCTTCGGCCCCAAAGAGTATATGAAAGCCGTGCACCGACTCTATCAACGGTATGGAGATGATGACAAGGTACACATCATGCATGGCCCCCTGTCTCCGCAGTGGGTCGATGACGAAACCCTCAAGGAGATTGCCCGGGACGCCCGACGGAAGGAACTTCGAAAGCATATACACGTGCAACAGACTAAACTGCAAAAATTGTATGGCTACAATGAGTACGGCACATCCCTGATTGCACATCTTGATGATCTGGGCTTTCTCGATCAAAAAACAACCCTTGGACATGCCGTATGGATTTCTGAAGATGATATTGCCCTTCTTGCCGCACGTGGCGCCAGTGTAACCCATCATGGAAGTTGTAATTTTCGGGTTCGCAACGGGATAGCCCCGGTCTATGAGCTCCTGAAAGCGGGAGTCCACGTGGGCATAGGCATGGATGACAAGGAATTCGGGGACGATAAGGATTTTCTCGAAGAGATGCGCCTGATTTCAAAGCTCCATCGTCTTCCCTCTCATCGGCTCGATTCTGCCCATCTGCTGCCGGTGGACGCTTTTACCATGGCGACGCGGTATGGAGCTGAAACACTGGGCTGGGAGGAAGAAATCGGATCCCTGGAAATCGGGAAACTGGCCGACATGGTCGTGCTCGACGGGAGGAGAATTTCCGAACCCTTCTCCAGCCCGACCCATTCCCCCGTTGACCTGGTGGTATACCGGGCCGGCAGTAGAGATATTGATATGGTCCTTGTCGGAGGTGAGGTGGTGGTCAAAAACGGAACCATCGTCACGTTGGATAGAAATGAAATCGCGGCAAAACTACGGGAATCGATCCCGGAGAACTATGCCGAAGATTACGAAAGAAGGAATGCGGTGCTCCGCAGGCTGCGTCCACACATCGCAGGGTGGTTTTCCCCCTGGTACGACAGTATGGAGCGCTTTGAGGGACATCCGTATTACCATTTCAACAATAGAAAATAGATCCCGTATGGCGAGATCGGAACGCTCGGAAGGCCCGACGCGATCGGTGAAACCGGCGGGAAACAAAAAGGAGAAGGATTATGAGTGAAACCTATGATGTAGTGATAAAAAACGGATTTATCGTATATCCGGATAAGACGGTGCGCGGAGACCTGGGTATAAAGGGAGAAAAGATCGCGAAGATATCCTCACCCGAATCCCTGAAAGGGAAAAAGGAAATCAACGCCGACAGCTGCTACGTGTTGCCCGGCCTGATCGATCCTCATACCCACCCGGTATACCTCGACAACCTGGAAGGTCTTTCCAAAACCGGTGTATGGGGCGGGGTGACCACGGTGATCCATTACGCCTACGCGAAACCGGGGCAAAGTCAGCTGAAGGTGATAAAAGAGTGGAAAGAAGAGGCGTCGAACACCTCTTATATCGATTTTGCCCTGCACGGAGGACTTTTTGAAACCATCAAACAGGCGGATGAGTTGCCCGACTGCTTCAAGGAGGGAGTGACCTCCTACAAAATGTTTATGTCCTATGCCAAGCTCGGCTGGATGACCGACGACTACGCCCTTACCAAGGCCATGGACTATATTGGCCGTGAGGGCGGTATGGCAGCCCTCCACGCCGAGAACGGGCTGCTTATCGATTATGTGCAGGACAAGCTTCTCGCGGAGAAAGCGGAAATGACCGCCCGTTTTCTCGATACGAGTCCCGCCATCGCCGAAGCCGAAGCTATTTTCAGGGCTGTCTTTATCGGGCGGCAGATGAACTGCCCCGTGTATATTCCTCACATTTCCTCCGAAGAGGGGATGAAGGTGATACGCTATCTCAAGAGTCAGAACTATCCCGTCATTGCGGAGACCTGTCCCCAGTATCTCACACGAACCTGGGATGAACTGGCAAAATTTGGCCCTCTTGGAAAAGTCGGCCCGGCAATCAAGAATAAAAGCGATCAGGACGCCCTCTGGGAATCCATCCAGAACGGTATGATCGATACCATCGGGAGTGACCACGCACCGAAACCAAAGAAAATCGATGACGATTTTTTTACCGCCCCCTATGGTACTCCGGAAATCGAAACCCTTCTTGCGAATGTCTGGAACGAGGGAGTGAACAGGGGAAGAATCACCCCCAACGATGTTGCCAGAATCACCTCTGAGAACATTGCGAAAATCATGGGTCTGTACCCACGGAAGGGCCGTCTTGATGAAGGCTCCGACGCGGATGTCGTAGTCTTTGACCCCCGTCACGAGTGGACCATCAGTGGCAACAACCAACATACGAACGCGGACTATTCAATCTTCGAGGGCATGAAAGTCCTGGGAAAGGTCTCCTCGGTGCTCAGTCGAGGATCTCTGGTGATCGAGAACGAAAAATTCCATGGACAAGCCGGTCACGGTAATTTTCTGCCCACCAACAGCGGAGAGTGGTTCAAAGGCAGGTATACCTTCTAAAAAACTCCTGAGAAGCCCTCTAAGTAGTTGCCTGTGAGAAAGACTACCGGTGGGGGCCCAGTGAAAAAACAGGGGCTCAGTAATTCTCATTTTAGAAGTCTGCGAGGCTTCTAAAATGAGAATTGTCGGTGGGGGCTCAGACAGCTTAAAAATATTAAAAAAGTGTGAGCCCCCTCTTGCAAAATCGTACATATCAATGTATAATGCCTTTTAATATGAGTGTGAGTGGATGTGGCAACAACTATATTCGAGGGTATTACACCCGAGTGACGGGTGCGGGAGATCTGTTTCCCGTTAGAATTTTTAAGAATTAATCAGTCGGCATTTTTGCCGGCTTTTTTTTTGGCCTTCGCTTTTTGCGGAGCGGATAAAAACTGTAGAGGAGGAGCGAGCGAATATGTTATATGGTGAAAAACTGGCTGAATTAAGTTTGCGGATGGGTGCGATAAAATTACAGCCGAACGACCCTTTCCTTTGGGCTTCCGGTTATCGGATGCCGATCTACAATGACAACCGTATGCTGCTCTCATCATCAGAGGCGCGGCGGACAGTTGCCGAAGGGTTCCTGGATATTCTCCGGAGGGAAGAGATCGATTTTGATGTTATCGCAGGAACTTCTACTGCGGGTATACCCCACTCCACAACTCTTGCAGATATGCTGGGAAAACCACTCACCTACGTTCGTACAAAGGCCAAGGACCACGGTATGGGCAATCAGATTGAGGGACTGGGAGGGGACCGGAATTACAACAACCGAAAGGTGATTCTGATCGAAGACCTCATCTCAACCGGCGGAAGCTCGATCAAGGCGGTACAGGCGGTCCGTGAAGCCGACGGGGACATCAACTGGTGTTTGGCAATTTTCAGTTATGGCCTTGAAAAAGCGAGACAACAGTTTACCGAACTGGTTCCCGAATGTAACACTCGCACCATCCTCGATTACAACACCCTTATCAAGGTAGCTCGTCGTTTGGAAGCTATCACCCCCAAGGAAGAGCAACTTCTTCTGGCCTGGCGCGATGATCCCTTCGGTTGGGGTGAGAAAAACGGATTTCCCCCGAAGAGAGAGGTAGTTGCCGCATGAGCGAGGTAACTACATTTGTCGATAAATTGCGCGACAGTGCCGCCGAAACCGGCAGCATTGCCTGCATGGGGATAGATCCGGTACTTGAGGCATTGCCTTCGCCGGAGCTTTCCCCCCGCAGGCGGGTGCTGTTTTTTTTTGAACCAATCTTTAAAAAAATGAAGTCCGAAGGCATCCTACCTGGAGCCTTTAAACCCAACTTTGGTTTTTTCCATTGTATTGACCGCCCCTTCGAGCGGAGCTTCGAGGGAACCGAAGCACTCCTGGATATTCTTGAGGTTCTGGACAGCGAATTTCCAACCATTCCGATCATCCACGATATGAAAAGAGGCGATATCGCCCGTTCCTCCCGGAACTACGCAGAAGAGGCTTTCACCGTCTGGCATGGCGACGCGATCACCGTCTCTCCCTACATGGGCGGCGATTCGGTGGGGCCTTTCATTGATCTTGCGGAAAAGATCGGCGCGGGCGTGTACATTCTCAACCGAACCAGCAATCCCGGCGGTCGAGAGCTGCAGAATCTCAAGGTCGAAGACGGACGTCCGCTCTATCTTCACGTCGCGGACCGCATCGCCTCCTGGGGCTCAAAGGCCCTTCCGGGCCAGGTCGGCGCCGTCGTGGGAGCTACTAACCTTGACGAATTGCGTGAACTCGCCGACTTTTACGCCGAACTGAAGGCTCCCCTTCTCATACCCGGAGTAGGAGGTCAGGGCGGCAGCGCGAAGGAAACCGTCAGGGTCCTGAGGGAAAGCTCTTACCCCCTCGAAATGGCCAGAATTAATTCCTCCAGCGGTCTTACCCATCCCTGGTTGAAAAAAAAGGAAGTCGTACCCACCGACTGGTCTTCCGTGGTGGTAGAAAGACTTCACGTGTTAAACAACGAGCTCACATTATGAATATGAAAAATTCACCCCTTCCTCCCGCAGAAGTTCTGCGCCGGCTGACCCCGGAAAAACCGCGTCTTGCCACAGTTTCGGGAGTGCTGAGCACCAGACCGGGAATCATAAGGGAAGTTGATCTACGACTTCCCGCTGTAGAGGTGATCACCTCAAAAAGTTATCAGGTTGAACCCAACTCCGGAAATCGCGAGCCGATCCTCGTTGAGGCGGCTCCCGGCAATTTCGGCAACGCCGTCGGTCTCCGCAATCCCGGTATGCACGTGGGAATTAGAGAACTTCGGGAACTTCGTCGAAGTCACCATTTTCGAGCCCTTCTGAACGTCTCCATATCAGGTAGTACCCCCGAAGAGTTTGCCCGACTCGCCGAGGTTTTCTCAGAAGTCGCTGATCTAATCGAACTGAACCTGTCATGTCCCCACGCGGCCGAAGGCTACGGCATGAGCATAGGAACCGATCCAACCCTTGTAGCAGAATACGTAGCCATCGTTCGCAAAGCCACTGATCGTCCGATTTTTCCAAAGCTCACCCCGAACGTCGATAATATCGGTGAGATTGCCCGGGCAGCCGTCACCGCCGGCGCAGACGGCATCTGCGCGATAAACACCGTCGGACCGGAGCTCTATATAGAAGCCCATTCCGGTAAGCCCATTTTGATGAATTCCCGGGGAAACCGTGGCGGCCAGTCCGGGACATGGATCGCCGAAACAGCTCGCCGCAAGGTGGCCGAGATCCGCGCCGCGGTCGGATCAAATGTACCCATTATTGGAATTGGCGGCGTTTCCACCGGCGACGATCTCCGCCTTCTCCATAAGGCTGGAGCAAATATAATCGGCATCGGTACTGTTTTTGCGCGGCTCAAGCCTGACGACTGGACATCCTTTACCGATGCGCTTCTCTCCGACGCGGAGAAAGAAGAACACAGGGCAGAAGGGTTTTTGAATAACGAACGCCTGATGGAGTATCACCCCTACCGGATCGCTCGGATAGATTCCGGCGGCCACGGAACGGTGCTCCTCGAACTGGAGGGCAAACTTGATTTTAAATCCAGCCAGTTTGCCTTCCTGTGGCTGCCTGAAATCGGTGAAAAACCCTTTTCCCTCGCCCAGTCGGATCCCCTCACTTTTTTCATAAAAGACCGTGGGAAGGTCTCCGGCGCGATTTGTTCGCTACAGCCCGGCGATACCGTGTATGCCCGCGGAGTCTATGGAGAGGCTGCCCCCATAACCGATAAACCCCGGGCCTATATTCTCGCCGGGGGTACCGGTGTCGCGGTAGCTACGAAACTGGTTAAGGAGCTTGCTGACCGGGGCACGGTTTCCACGGTGTATTACGCCACCAGCCACGACTACGACATCCTTGTACCCCCCGGGATCGATTCTCCCGCTACGCTCCACATTGTTCCCGACGACGAGAAACCGGCCCGGGCGATTCGCGCCTGGTGCAATGAGATTGATAGTTCGGGTTCGGCAATAAGTGACTGGGCTCTCTATACTATCGGACCCCCCGATTTTATGCGGAGGGCTGTAGAAGCGGCGGAAATCCGTGGAACGAAATCGCGGGATATTTTTCTCTCGGTAGAGACGGCCACCCATTGCGGGGTCGGGCTCTGCGGTGAATGTGAATGCGGTGGACGGCTTACCTGTCAGGAGGGAACTTTTTTCTCGAAAGAGTTTTTGGATGAAAAGGGGATGAAAATTGCCGATCTCCCAAGCCATCACAGTGATGCGGAGATTGGTGTTAATAACCAGTTTAATTTTCAATTTGAAAAAGATTTACAACCATAGAAAATAACCAGGTAATATAGACCTGGTTTTTTTCTATGAGTCTAAGGAATTACAAAAGTTTTTAACACCATTCTTCGACAAACTGATCTCGAGACCGCTGTTTTGACCTATGCCAGAAAAAACCTCCCGCCACCCTCTTTTCTCTTTAAGGAAAAAACGAAGCCTTATTTCCCCCTGCAGACTTTCGAGGACCGTATCAGCCATTTCGCCGAAGACGGGGCTGCGGAGTTTTGCGCCGCTCTGTCCGGAGGCATCGACTTCGATTCGATATGATCGATGAAGGAGGGTGAAGGTGGTTCGGGTTTTTGAGGCGGTTAGCTTTTGGATTTTTGCGCCGTTCCATGTGTTGAAAGGGTAGAAAGATCCCTTAAGATAGAGACCGGCGCCGAAGCCCGTGAACTGGCTACCGAGCCAGGGGATGGTGGCGATGGAGCACATCCAGGAGATGCCGGATTCTTCAAAGTGATTGGACTGCATCCAGATCCAGCTGCCGGGGAAAGATGTGCCCCAGTCTTTTTCAAGGTAGCCGCGGCCATTAGTGAAATCGATGGTGGTGTCGTCGTGATGGATGCTACCGGAGATGGAATGGTCGAAGCTAAGAACGCCATGATTGCACTGCATAAAAGGAACGAAGGCGTACCAGCCCATGTAGCCCGGGCGAAAAAGCGTGACGGGCCAGGGAATGGGCCTGGAAAAGTGGAGATCCCCGGTCAGGACCTGTTCGGCGGTGTCGAGGTGGAGACTGATCCGGTTGTGGTGGAAGTGGTTGGGGCCGATGGAGATGGAGAGTTCCTTTCGGGATGCCTCGAAGTCTTCGACGGGAAAACGATGGTAGTGGGCTGTGTTGCGGATGCCGTCGAAGACCTGAATGAAGGCATGAGTGTCATGGGCGGATTCGTTTTTTGCGATGCCGGGGATAACAGCGAGAATGTGGTCACCGCTAGGGTCTACAAGTTTATAGTACCAGCCTTCGAAATAGTGATCACGGCGGTGATGCCCCTGGTAGATCCAGGGGTGCCAGATTTTTCTGATTCCATACCACATTGATTTCTACCCTGCGTTACTGGAGTTTGCCCAGAGGTTAATGTCACTATCAACGGCGAAGCTGTCGATTTCCTTGAGCTCTTCAGCGGTGATGTGGGAGTTCTCGAGGGCTTGGATGTTTTCTTCGATCTGGGCAACGCTGCTGGCGCCGATGAGGACACTGGTAACCTGCGGGTGCCGGAGGTTCCAGACCAGGGCCATCTGGGCGAGGCTCTGACCCCGGCGACGGGCGATTTCGTTGAGACCGCGGATGCGGGAGAGCCTGTCCTCGGTGATGAGGGTTTCATTGAGAAATGTGTTGGGTTTGCCGGCGCGGGAGTCCTCGGGGATGCCGTCGAGGTATTTGTCGCTCAGCATTCCCTGGGCGAGGGGGGAAAAGGTGATGCAACCGACGCCTTCGCGATCGAGGGTCTTGAGGAGCTTGTTCTCGATCCAGCGGTTGAGCATGGAGTAGGAGGGCTGGTGAATGAGGAGGGGGGTGCCCATTTTTCGAAGGATGTCCGAGGCTTCGGCGGTTTTTTTTGCGGAATAAGAAGAGATGCCGGCGTAGAGGGCCTTGCCCTGTTTGACGGCGGCGTCGAGGGCTCCGAGGGTTTCTTCGAGGGGCGTATCGGGGTCGAGGCGGTGGCTGTAAAAAATGTCCACGTAGTCGAGGCCCATGCGCTTAAGGCTCTGATCAAGACTGGCCAGGAGGTATTTGCGGGAGCCCCAGTTACCGTAGGGGCCGGGCCACATGTCGTAGCCGGCTTTGGAGGAGATGACCAGTTCGTCGCGGTAGGCACCCAGGTCCTGGCTGAGAATTTTGCCGAAATTTTCTTCGGCGGAACCCGGAGGGGGGCCGTAGTTGTTGGCCAGGTCGAAGTGGGTGATGCCGAGGTCGAAGGCGCGGTGGACCATGGCGCGGGCGTTTTCGAAAGAATCGACGCCGCCGAAGTTGTGCCAAAGGCCAAGGGAGATGGCGGGTAGCTTGAGTCCGCTGCGGCCGCAGCGGTTGTAGATCATGGTATCGTATCTGTGTTCTTCTGGTCGGTAGTCCATTTTTTTACTCCTGAGATTAGGATACTTTTAAAGTAACCTTTTTTATATGGAAAAAAAAGAGCCCCCGCGGCTTTCGGGAGCCCTGTACAGACCGTGACGAACTCAAAAAGCGTAGCGAAGCGAAACCTGGAGGTAGTCGTTGTCGTCGAACTGGCCGAAGCGTCCGGCCGTATCCCCGTGAAAAAGGGCGTACTCCGTGGTGAGCTCCGCGTCGTCGGCGAGGGTGAAGGTGATTTTCGGGCGGAGCATGATGTCCTGCTCGTCGACGTTGTAGGAAAGGGAAACCTGTGGGTTGATGCGGTTGTTGTTCCAGCTGTCTTTGAGAGCGGCGCTTACTACATGATAGTCCGGATCGTCATCTTCATTGAGGTAGTAGGCCCCGATTGACTGGATGCTCAGGTTGAGTTCGCTGATCGGAAGGTTGCGGTCGAAACCGGCAACATACTGGAAGCTGTGGTTGTTGAGCCGGGTGTCGTCCTCACCCTCCAAGTCCTCGGTGAGATAGTAGGCTGCTTCACCCCGGAGGTTGAATCCGGCGAGGACCGCGGCAAAATCGAGTCCGAAGAGATGATAGCGGTCGTAAATTAAATAAATAGTTGGAGGTAGACTGGCATCAATATCGATGTTAGGGCTCCGCAGGTAGCCGTAATAATAGGTCCCGGCCAGATCGATGTTACCGAGGGTCCCGAAGCACCGTGCGGCATACTGGCCGTCGGCGAGAGTTGTTTTCTTCGGCTTTTGAATGCGGCGTGCGGTCAAGCCGGTGAGGGTAAGCAAATCCCTTGTCCCTGCCGGCACCCACATCCCCGTGACCGGTGACGAATCGGGCGTGAAGGTCGGTACGTAGACCAGCTCGAGGAGGCCGTTGAGGCCGAGGGGGATGTTTATTTTTACCATGAACTCCGAGACTTTGCGGTCCAGGTAGTCGATGTTGACGAAGTCGTAGTAGTCCATGGGGTTGAGAACGTCCACGACGTGGGACTGATCGCCGGTGCCCCAGACCTCTTTGAGGTAGCCGGTCTGAAGGTCGAAGTGGTCGTAGTAGAGTCGTATGTAGGCCTGGTTGATCATTCGCTGGAGGTACCAGGAGATATTTTGCGGATCCGTGTCCTGGGAGGCGGAGGGGGTGTCGTAGGCCCAGTTGCGGCTGAAGCGCAGTTCCGCGAGGACCTCCGAGTTTTCTCCGGTGTAGCTAAGGTCGAGGCCGAGGGCCGGGTAATGATCAAGGGTGCCGGAAGCGGGATCGGAGTAGTCGAGGTAGCCGCGGAGGGTCGTCTCCACGAAGCCGTTCCATTCCAGGGCTGTGGAGGAAGGGGTGAAGTCCGTAGCGAGGCCGAATCCGGTGGAAGGACTGCCTGCGTCCCCGGCATTGTTCGCGGAATTTTCTTCGGAGCTGAAGCCGCCGCTGTCTTCGGAATCAAATCCCCCGCCGAAGCCGGAGCTGAAATCACCGTCTTGGGCGAAGAGGGCGGGGGTGATGAGAAAAAGCATGAGAAGCAGCATGGGCAGCACCAGCAGCAGAACTAACCCCGTCGCCCGGACCCGAGGTTCAGCAGGTACGAAAAACAGATTTGTACGTAACATTATGGCCTCCCTGTACGTAAGAAATTGACGGTGAAGAGACCTTCCGGGACTTTCTCATTGTAGACGAGTTTTTTGATGTTCAGGTCCGTGGAGTGGCCGGTCCGGGCGTTGGTCATGGTGGTATCGATAGCGGTCCAGAAGCCCTGGACTTTTTCGATACGCCCGATGGTAAGGACCTTGTGGAGGTTTCCGTCGGAATCGTAGAGCTCGATTTTGACGGGGATCCAGTTTTCCTTGGCCACCCACTGGAGGCGCTTCGAGTACTGGGGGGATGATTCTTGCGGGAGAGATTCCACCACGTAGCAGTCGTAGCCCTCCGCCTGTTCCTCCCGGAGGAGGCGGTGGTTGTCCTCGTCGACTTCCCGGCTCTGCATGTCGTCGTAGGTGAAGTCCGTGCCCATGAAGGAGCTGTCTCCCTCAGATGCGGCGATGCGGCGGACCCGTCCGAGGCCGGGAAGGAAGATCCACTGGTCGTCGTCGCGGTCCTTGTTTTCGATGGTGAGGAACCTGGTGTTCTTGACCGAGGCGGGTTCGTGGAAGACGATCACGCTGCTGCTTGTCCCGTCTTTGGCTTCGCGGACCCAGTTTTCCACGGTGCGGGTGGAGGTGTCGCCGCCGGATTCCCGGAGGACCATCTGCACGAGAGAGTGGGTGGTGTCTCCGGTGTCGCGGTCGTGGACGCGCCGGGCGATTTCACGGCCGTCAAGGGCGAAAAGGGGATTGCCGGCCAGTACCAGCAGGACACATAGAAAGAGTACACGGACAAGTCGGGAGCTTTCCAGTTCAAAGCTTGTGGATTTATTTTTTGTCATATTAACCTCCGTTGCTCATGGTGGTGAGCGGTTTTTTGATAAAATTTGGTTTGAAAATATTGAGAAGTACCGGCAGCAGGGTCATCGCCGCCAGGGACGAGGTGAACATGGTGAGGGCTATCAGTATTCCCATGTACATCAGGGGATTGAAGTTGGAAAAAATCAGGACCGAGAAGCCCGCGGCCACTGCGAAGGCGTTGAAGATAATGGCCTTGCCGGTGGTGCGAAGGGTGTTGAGGGTGACCTGGTCGATATCCTCGCTGCGCTGCCGCTCGTAGTGGTAGTTGGACATGAAATGGATGGTGTAGTCGATGCCGATTCCGATGGCCACCGAAGCGACCATGGCGGTGCTGATGTCGAGTTTTATCCCGAAAAACCCCATCACCGCGAAGTTGATAATGATGGCGAAGCTCATGGGCACGACCCCGAAGAGTCCCGCAATGGCGGAGCGGAAATTGAGGGAGACGATCAGGAAGACCAGGCTCAGGGAAATGAGGATGCTGAGGGTCTGGGCGTCGATGAGCAGGTCCGTGAGGGCGTTTTTGATCAGGGCGGAGCCGCTCACTTCGACATCGTAACCCTCGGGGAAATACCTGTCCGTATAGTCCCGCACTTCCCGCAGGACCGGGAGGGTCGCCCGCGAACCGGTGGTGTTGAGTTGAACGGTCATCCTGACCTGACGCGGTTCCAGGGCGTCATCGGCCCAGTCCTCCATGCTGCCGGAGTAGAGGAGGAGGTACTGGGAGATGAGATTTTTCAGTCCTTCCCGGGTTTCCGCCGGGTAGTTGGACGGATCGTAGGGGATTTCATAGAAGGCGGAACCCCGGTAATTCATCCGCCGGTTTATCTCATCCACGAAATCACCGACGCTCATTTCTTCCTGTCCGCGATTCGCGTATATTTCGTTCAGGAGGACCGCGAAGTCACCGTAGGTGAAGCTCCGGGTAAAATCGACGGGCTGGAGCGGGTCTTTTGATCCAGTCCAGGGGTCAGTCCCAGGGCTGGTTTCGGAATCGGAATCGGACTCGGAATCGGCCTCGGAATCGGCCTCGGAATCGGACTCGGAATCGGACTCGGAGTTGGTCCCGGAATCGGTGCTCCCATCATCTTCGTTAGAAAAACCCCAAGATGAATCGGTGACGTCCCCCGAGCCCTCGGTGGAAAATCCGCCCCCGAAGCTGTCGGTGTATTCCCCACTCTGAGAGGTGTCGGCCTGGACACTGAAGCCGCCCTCGAAACCGGTCCCGGATTCTCTTTCAAGGTTGGAGTCGAAGCCCCCCCCGGAGCCGGTCCCGGAATCTTCGCCGTCCCCGTCGTCACTAAAAAAACTTGAAAAACCTGTGTCGGTGCCAGGGGGCGAAGTGTCTTCCGCAGTTGCAGGATCCTGCTCCATCCGGGTGGAATCGCCTCCTGCCCCGACACCGGCCTCCGCGGAAAGGGGAGGGTAGTGCATCACCTGGTTCATTCGCTTGATAAAGTCGGCGAAGGAGTTTACCCGGGAGACTTCTTCAAAATCGCGTTCGAGATGGATGGCAAGATTGTCCATGGCCTTGAGAATTTCGGGGTTGGCGAGGTCGCCTTTTTCCCGGCCCCGGACGACAATGTCGAAAAACTCGGTACCGGAGAATTTTTCCCTGAGAAAACGGTCGGCCTGGCGGATCGTGGTATCGGGCTTGAAGTACTCGATCACCGCGTTGTCCTTGATCACCAGAGAGGTGCCGTAAATCCCGATTGCAGCAGCGGCGACTGCAAGGAGGAGGATCATTGTTTTTCGGGCGCTAAAAAAATGGTAGATCCCCAGGAGAAAAGGGTATTTTCGGGGATCCTGCTTCGCGGCGTTCCGGTCGGGGGAGTCTGAGCAGCCCTTCAGTCCCCTGTTTCGCAGAAGCAGGAGTGAAGGGATAAAAACAAGGGCTACGATCACCGCGGCAAAGACTCCGAAGGCGGTGAAGATACCGAAGAACTTCATGGGGATGACCTGGCTTGTGGCGAGGGCACCGAATCCCGCGATGGTGGTCAGGCCTGCGAGAAAGACGGGGCGGCCTACCTTCGTCATGGTGTGGGAAATAATCCTTTTGTGTTCCTCGGTGGTGGGATTTTCACGGCACATATCGATTTCATCATAGTAGTGACTGATGATGTGGATGCCGTATGCGCTTCCCACCGCCACCATCAGCACGGGGATGACCGTGGCGACCATGGACAGGGGTATCCCCAGGAGGGCCATGGCTCCCACCGTCCAGACGGTGCTGAGGATGACGGTGATCATAGCGATGAGGACACCCCCGATGCGGCGGAAAGAGATGAAGAGGGCGATCAGCACCACCAGCACCACCATCGGGATGAGGGTGACCATGTCGCCTTTCATATTGTCGGTGATGACGACGGCTATGGCGGGGTTTCCCGCGAGGTAGGAGTTGAAGGGGATGTCTTTTTTCGACTGAACGGTCTCCTCTATCCGGTAGTAGAGTTCTGCCCTCGGCTCCGCTTCCAGCTCCTCCTCGAAGGTGATCAGAATCTGGGTGGAGCTCAGGTCCTCTGAGTAAAGGGTGGAGCGGTAGATCTGCCAGTCCGACAGCTTTTTTTTCAATTCCAGGAGTTGTTCCGGAATGCCCTTGAATTCCTCACCGATGAGGGGGGAGACCTTCATGCCTTCCGAAGTGCCCTCAATGAAATCGGTGTTGGTGAGGGACATCACCGACTCCACGTGGTCGAAGTCCTCGAATTCAGTGGTGGGCTCACGGATCAGCTTCAG
>CAZJIN010000012.1:0-15895 GCA_964545955.1 uncultured Sediminispirochaeta sp. | reverse complement strand
ATTTTGCGATACCGATAATAGATGGGAGGGGACGTGAAACACGTATTTATTATCATCGCCATGCTGGTGTTGTTTATTCAATCGGGAACAGAGCTCCGGGCTCAGGAGTCCGGCGATATGAACGGGAATGAACCACCGGCTCAGGTTAATGAGGAAGAATTACAAATACAGGATACTCAATCGCCACAGGTGGAGCTCGAGGAGGGTTTGAATACCTTCACGGTATGGGACTTCCTTCGGATGATCCTCGTACTCGGAGGAGTTATAGCCGCCATCTACGGAATTTTCTTTCTCCTCAAAAGGGTGGGAAATCCGAAATCACAACCAAACGACATGATTATGGTGCTTTCAACACAGAATCTTCAGGGCAACCGGTCTCTTCACCTGGTGAAGGTGGGAAACGAGTTGTTTTTGATCGGTTCAGCTGAGGGGGCCGTACAACTGGTGTCGAAAATCGAAGACGGTGAGACTATCGATCAGATCCGGCTTTACCAGTCTGAGATGAATGCCTCCGGGGGAAGTTCTTTTCAACAGGCCCTGCGCGGTATTTTCCAGAAGGATGAAGAGGGGGCTGTCCCTACTCGTGATACTGTTCGAAGCGGCGCGATGTTTCTACAAAAACAGCGCGACCGGCTGAAGAATATGTGAGGAGGATGGGATGATGAAAAAAGTATTCCTGGTATTGTTTCTTTTGATATTTTTCCTGATCCCCGATGGCGTCGAAGCTCAGGAGGCGGTTCAACAGACGGATACCGGTATGAACATCCCCTTTATAGATATAACCGTGCAGGATCCGGAGAGCAATCAGGAAGTGGCCCTGAGTCT
This sequence comes from uncultured Sediminispirochaeta sp., assembly GCA_964545955.1. Taxonomy (GTDB): domain Bacteria; phylum Spirochaetota; class Spirochaetia; order DSM-16054; family Sediminispirochaetaceae; genus DSBN01. Next base: position 15,070 of record CAZJIN010000012.1, on the reverse strand, counting down.
ACAGATACTACTGCTTCTCGCTGTTCTGACCCTCTCACCCTCAATCATCATTCTGACCACCAGTTTCCTGCGCATTGCAATAGTGTTCGACTTCATCAGGCGGGCCCTCTCACTTCAGCAGGTTCCTCCGAACAACGTAATGATGGGAATTGCCCTTTTTCTTTCTCTCTTCATCATGTGGCCCACGGTGAGCACCATGTATGAAAACTCTTTCAGGCCCTTTTCGGACGGGGAAATAGGCATTGAAGAGATGTACAGTGAGGCGGAAGGTCCTCTCAGGATTTTCATGTATCGACAGATGGCCAATGATCATGAAATGATCCAGCTGTTCATGAGGATGAGAAATCTCCCAAAGCCGGCGAATTTTTCCGAGGTGCCTACCTATGTTTTGATTCCGGCTTATGTGCTGCATGAACTGACGGTGGCCTTTAAGATAGGGATTCTTCTGTTTGTTCCATTCATAGTGATAGATATGGTGGTGGCGTCGACCCTTATGTCCATGGGTATGATTATGCTGCCACCGATTATGATTTCTCTGCCCTTTAAAATTATTTTATTCGTCCTTGTGGATGGATGGGGCATGATTACTCAACAGCTCATACAGAGCTTTCAGTAAGGGGGAAAAAATGAGTATAGGAAGCGCGGCTCATATTATGCAGACCGGGGTTCTACAGGTTCTGGTTATTTCCGCGCCGGTGCTGATCATCGGAATCGCGGTTGGGCTGATTATTTCAATATTTCAGGCGACCACCAGTATACAGGAACAGACCCTTACTTTCGTACCGAAGATCGCGGCAATTCTCGGCAGCCTGGCATTTTTCGGACCGTGGATGCTGGCTTCGATGAAAGAGTATACCCAGAATCTTTTTATGCTGATTTCTCAGATGGGAGGTTAAAAAAAGGTGGACATTGATGTGCTCACCCAGAACCTGCAACTCTTTCTCCTCATATTCGCGCGAATCATCGCGCTTCTGAGTGTTGCACCTCTTCTTTCATCAGGGGCTATACCCATCGTAGCGAGGTTTGCCCTGAGTCTGTTTACCGCCGTAATTGTTTTTCCATGGATCCTCGAGCAGGGATATCCGATTCCGGCCAATGCCCTGGGGTATCTATTTTTAATGGTGGGAGAAATTCTGATCGGTCTTGTGATCGGATTTACCCTCACTGTGATCTACACCGCCTTTCTTGTGGCGGGTCAGTATTTTTCATTCCAAATGGGCTTTGGAGCTTCCCAGGTATACGATCCCATGGCACAGGTTCAGATACCCCTGATGGGACAATTTCTCAATCTCATCGCGATGTTTGTCTTTCTCATCACGGGGGGGTTCCGAAAGGTGTTTATGGTGGGGATTCTGCGTTCTTTCCAGGTTATGACCGCTGTGGATATCATCGGGAGTCGTGAACGATTCATCACCCTGATCCTCCAAAGTCTTTCCAACCTTTTTCAGCAGGCCCTAATAATTGCCTTTCCGATTCTCGGTACATTGCTACTTATATCGGTGGCAATGGGACTCCTGGCAAAAGCGGCACCCCAGATGAACCTTCTGATGCTTGGATTTCCCCTGAAGATCGGGGTCGCTTTTTTAATGATAATGATTACCTTGCCCTTGCTCATGGAGGCTTTTTCTAGGGTGATAGATGCAAGTTTTCTGGAAATTATGCATTTGCTCTCGGATATTGAACGGGGAGGTACCTCTTGATCGAAGAGAAACCCATCATAGCACATGCCTATCCGGAGTTTCTCTTTGAACCTGGAGGCTCGAGTTTTGATATCCATCTCCAGTGGTTCGCGGCCGAGGATGAGGGCCGTACCGAAGATCCGACGGAACAGAAAATACGCAAGGCAAGGGAGGATGGAAAGGTAGCCAAAAGTAGCGAATTCACATCGGCAATTGTGCTGCTTTTTCCAATTATCGCGATTGGGGTGATTTCTCCGTATCTCCTCGACACAATGAAGGAGATGGTCAGGTTTTATATGAGGATCTCCACTGAACTTGATGTGGTGACGGATTTTCAGTTACTCCCCAGTTTTTTTTCCTATTTTATCCGTCTTTTCGCGCCCCCCGCGTTGATTGCCTTCACCGCTGCTCTTCTCGCGAATATTCTGCAGGTGGGATTTCTTTTCAGCGTAAAACCGATCACCCCTGATCTCAGCAAGATTACTCCGAATTTCACACGCTTTCTTCAGAAGGCATTTTTCTCCGGAGAGGCCCTGTTCAACTTCTGGAAGTCCATCATGAAGGTGGTGATTATCGGCATCATAGCCTACATCAACATCCGCTTGGAACTCCCGACGATCATCAAATTCGTGAATGCCCCCTATCAGCAGTCTTTTCTCATGATCGCAGGTATTGCCTTTCGCATCATGATAATATCGGCCCTCGCGATGTTGCTTCTGTCACTTCCGGATTATCTCTTTCAGAAGCACCAGCACCGCGAATCCCTGAAGATGACGAAGCAGGAGGTGAAGGAAGAACGGAAGACCACGGAGGGAGATCCCCTTGTACGCAGCAGAATGAGGGAAAGAATGCGAGATCTATTAAATCAGAATATGCTGCGTAACGTTCCGGAAGCGGATGTGGTGGTTACAAACCCAACCCATTTTGCCGTGGGTTTGGAGTGGAAACAGGACAGAATGAATGCCCCTACGGTGATCGCAAAGGGACAGGACAACATGGCCATGAGAATCAAGGAGATCGCCAGGCAAAACGAGGTTCCTATCATTGAAAATAAACCCCTGGCCAGAGCTCTTCACGCCGAGGTGGAAATCGGTGATGAGATTCCCGAACAGTACTACGAGGTTATGGCTATTGTGATATCCGAGGTGTACCACCTCAAGGGCGAATCGAGGGTTTCATAAGTGGTGGTAATATGGATGAAAGAGGAGAAGAGAGTGGGAGGTTTCACCTATGTCTGATTTATCCGGCGCGCTGAAAGGCGTGTTGCTCGAGGGACGCAGTGATATTATGGTCGCGATCGGAGTAATCGCGGTAATATCGATGATGCTCATTCCCCTTCCCGCGGTACTCCTCGATCTTCTCATGGCGACAAACCTCGTGGTGAGCCTGCTGGTTATTCTTATCGTTCTCTACACCCGAAGAGCTCTTGAGTTTTCTATCTTTCCCTCCCTCCTCCTGGTTTTTACGGTCTTCGGCCTGGCACTGAACGTGAGCTCCACCCGTCTGATTCTCTCCCAGGGAAGTGAGTTCCAGGGGCAGCTAGTGCGTGCCTTCGCCACTTTTGTGGTCGGGACTTCCGGAACCGAAGGGCTGGTGATTGGATTTATCATTTTCATTATTTTGATAGCGGTTCAGTTTATCGTTATCACCAAGGGCGCGACCAGGGTGGCGGAAGTCGCGGCGCGATTCACCCTTGATGCTCTGCCCGGGAAACAGATGGCCATTGAAGCGGCATACAATTCCGGTACTCTCACCGAAGAAGAGTCCACTAAGCAAAAAAACGATCTTCAACGTGAGGTCGATTTCTACGGTGCCATGGATGGTGCGTCGAAGTTCGTTTCGGGAAATGTGAAGGTAGGTATTCTCATTACGGCAATCAATGTCATAGGAGGACTGCTCGTCGGTGTTACTATCCATGGGGAGTCCTTCGGATTGGCCGCGAATACCTATGTTTCACTGACAGTCGGGGACGGTCTGATCACACAGTTTCCCGCCTTGCTGATCTCTACCGCTACCGGTCTTATCGTGACCAGGGCGATCTCCGACGGTACCTTCGGCAGTGATGTATCGACCCAGTTCACCCGGCATTCAAGGGTGTACTGGATTGCCTCGGTGTTTCTCTTTTTGTTGGCCTTTCTACCGGGTTTTCCTTCTCTGGTGTTGATCGTGCTCTCCCTTTTGCTCGGTTTCCTTGCGTATCGCCTGACAAAGCGTGAAAATGTGCGGAAAAAAACCGACAAAACCGCCGCGGAATCTCAGGAAAAAGAAGCGGCTCCCCAGGAAATCTCTCCCGTTGTTCCGCTGGATCCCCTATCTCTTGAGCTGGGCTATGGTCTCATACCCCTGGTTGACAAGGACCAGGGAGCCGAGTTGCTCGACAGAATCACGAGGATCAGGCGTGAATCAGCCCTCGAATTGGGCCTGGTGGTGCCGAGAATCCGCATCATTGACAATATGCGGTTGGAACCCAATGAGTACAGCATAAAGATTAAGGGTGTAGAAATCGGTCGAGGCAGTCTCCGTACCGGGTATTACCTGGCGATAAACCCCGGAGATGTGAGCGAAGAGATTGAAGGGGAAAAAACCACCGATCCCGCCTTCGGACTTCCGGCACAGTGGGTGCCGGAGGAAAAAAGGGAAGAGGCGGAGAGATCGGGTTACACCGTTGTGGATACCCCTTCGGTAATTGCCACCCATCTCACCGAGGTGATTAAGCGTTATGCCCATGAGATGTTGGGACGTCAGGAGGTGAAATCAATTCTCGATACCCTGAGGGACAACTATCCGGCAGTGGTCGATGAGGTGACGAAGGTACTGAATCTTGGAGAGATTCAAAAAGTCCTCCAGGGCTTGCTGCGCGAACGGGTATCAATCCGGAATATGGTTCCCTTGCTTGAGACCATTGCCGACTATGCACCGGTCTCAAAGAACACCGCTTTTCTTATTGAAAAGGCGAGACAGGCCCTGGCACGACAGATTTGTTTACAGTATGCCGATGACGACCGGGTGTTGAAAGTTCTGACGGTGGAACCTTCCCTGGAACAGCGTATTATCGATTCAAGGGTGGATACTGCCCAGGGACCGGTGGCATCCCTCGATCCGGCAACCCATCGGGCCTGGATCAACGCGGTGACGAACGCGGTGTACCAGGTTCAGCAAATGGGACATGTGGCGGTTATTCTCTGCTCTGAAGCGGCCAGGCGCCTGGTTAGGGACAGTATTGAGAGGGACCTCCCCGATGTCGCAGTCTTATCGGTGCCGGAGGTGGTACAGGATATCAGCATGGAAGGTATCGGAGAAGTGGTTCTTGAGATGCAGGAGCAGAAAAGTTGAAAAATGAAGAGATCATAGAGGTATAACATGCAGTATTTTACCGAACAAGCCCCGACTCATCATGAAGCACTCGAAAAAATTAGAAAAAAATATGGAGAACGGGCAAAAATACTGACTCACCGTACAGTCAGGGTCGGCGGTTTTATCGGTTTGTTTGCCCGTGAGGGAGTCGAAATGACCGGGTATATCGCCCAGGAAAATATGGCGGACCGAAAAAACAGGCTTGAGGAAGAAAAGAAGAAAATCCTCGACAGTGTACAGGGTGATAAAACTCTAGATAAGGTGCTGGAGGAGATTCAATCCCTGAAAAAACAATTCGAAACCCGGCCTCCGGAGAAGGAAGAGAAGAAGACGGAACATCCGACTCTGGATACGGTCACCGAGGTGTTATCGGAGAATGAATTTTCTTATCCCTTTATTGAGATGATTCGTGAAAGGATCAGACAGGAGCTCACCTATGAGAACCTCAACGATACTCAAGAGGTCCTGTCCAGGGTTCTGGAGTGGATCGGGGAGTACATAGAGGTGAGTGAGAATCCACGGGAGAAAGGACCTTCCGTTCTCATCCTGGTGGGACCTACCGGAGTAGGCAAAACAACCACTATCGCGAAACTTGCCGCGGTACACAGTCTCGGAAGCAAAGGGGAGCGTTCGAAGGATGTACGTGTGATAACGATTGACAATTACCGTATAGGCGCGAAGCAACAGATAAAAACCTATGCCGAAATTCTGCAGGTACCCTTCGCGGCGGTTGAGTCGTACCAGGATCTGAAAAAACAGATTACCCTCTTTGGGGAGGCCGATCTCATTCTCATAGACACCATCGGAAAAAGCCCAAAGGATTATATGAACCTCGCCAGGATGCGGGAAATACTGGATGGCTGTGACGGAAAGAATGAAGTCCATCTTGCCCTGAGTGCGACGACCAAGGTCTCGGATCTCAAGGAGATCTTGCAGCAGTTTGAACCTTTTCATTATAATGCCGTGGTACTGACAAAACTCGACGAAACGATGAGGGTGGGAAACCTGATCAGTGCTCTGTATGAGAAGGGAAAATCCCTGTCCTACCTTACCGACGGACAGAGGGTTCCCGAGGACATACAAAGGGCTTCACCTTTGAGGTTATTAAAAACTCTTGAAGGCTTTCCTGTAGATATAATTCGGCTGAAAGAAAAATTCGGAGAGCCCCAGGACCCGAAAAATATGCCGATCGGAAGAGACTCGGTTACTCCCGCGGAACAGGAACAGCTCTACAGCGTAGGAAAAGATATTACAATGTCAAAGTGGGGTGATAAATGACGGATCAGGCTGAACAACTTCGTGAGTTGATGAAAAACAAGGTCGCGGAAGGAGATACCGGAAAGAAGGGCAAGACTCGTATCATCGCAGTTGCGAGTGGCAAGGGAGGTGTCGGCAAGACGAATATTTCGATTAATCTCGCCATTGCCTATGCCCAGATAGGCAAGAAGGTAATCGTAATGGACGCCGATCTGGGACTCGCAAATGTAAATGTCATTCTTGGAATTATTCCGAAGTACAATTTGTATCACCTCATTCGAAAACAGAAAAAAATGAATGAAATAATAATGGACACCGAATATGGTATTCGGATTGTTGCGGGGGCATCCGGCTTCTCAAAAATCGCGAACCTTACCGATGATGAACGGGAAAATTTTATTGAAGAGCTGTCTTCGCTATCCAGCGCCGATATCATTATTATCGATACCAGCGCGGGGGTGTCGAATAACGTTCTGGGCTTTATAGCGGCTGCCGATGACGCCATTATAGTGACTACGCCGGAACCGACGGCAATCACAGACGCGTATGGTATAATAAAGATAATCGCGACGGAGATCGAGAATATGGATTTGGGTATGAAACTGGTTGTCAACCGTGTGAAGAGTGTAACCGAGGGTAGGAAAATCGCCGAAAGGGTTATCAATATCGCCGGTCAGTTTCTCAATTTGAAGCTTGATTACCTGGGATATGTGTACGATGACCAGGGCGTTGGCCTTGCGGTGGTTCATCAAAAGCCCTTTATGGCCTCGGATCCCAACGGCAAAGCGGCTATATGCGTGCGCCATATTGTAAGTCGTTTGGAGAATGTGGAATACAAGGAGGGGAGCGGTGTCGGGAGTTTTCTCAAGCGTTTGTTGGGAAAGTAGCCCGTGGCAATTCTATTTGCGATCGTTGGATATCAATTTGCAAATCCTGAATTGCTGGCCGGTAACACTTGACGGTTGATTGATATTCTCATAATCTTGAAGAGGGGATGTAGAGGCTTATGCCTGGGATGAAAACAGTACTTTTCAGCGCTTCAGGGGCCGCCGTGCTCGCATTTATTTCCGGTCTTTTCGGGCGTGTTACCTTTGGGGCAATGTTGTTACGCTCGTTATTCTGGGCGGGGGTGTTCGGAATTTTTAGTCTTGGAGTTTATATGCTACTTCAAAAGATGGTTCCTGAACTTTTCGAGGAGCGGGCTGAACCGGAAAGTGAATTCCAGGATGGAGAGGAGAAGGATGAAGAGATTTCTTCAGAGAAGGGGAGCAACCTGAATATAGTGCTTGAGGGAGATGATCCTGCCCTTGACAATGTCATATCCGATGACGATGGAGAGCGGGAGGAAGGGGAAGGTCTTGAAGACGGGAATGAGTTTGTTGAAGAGATCCAGGCCGTCGATGATGAATCGGAAAATGAGGAGAGTGCTGAGGATGACGGGGAGAAGGTTTCTGCGTTCTCTTCATCTTCGGCGGACCGGAATCAGACGGATGATGAAGATGTAAGGGATAGGGGTGCGGTATCCGACGTAGACACGCTCCCGGATCTTGAGGATTTCAGTGATTCCTTTGAGAGTGTTGCCGCCTCTCAGGATAGTTCGGACCATTTTACGGAGAAGAGTCAGGAAGGGGTCGATTTACTGGGAGAGCAACATGACCCGGCTACTGTTGCCAAGGCAGTTCGTACAATTATCGGAAGAGATCAGGAAGGATAAGGTATGGGGAAGAAGCTATTAGACCAGAAGACGGAAGAAGAACTCTGGGAACTGTACCGGAAAGACAAAGACCCAAAAATCCGAGATATGTTTGTGAAGCAGTACGCGCCGCTGGTCAAATATGTGGCCGGGAAAGTCGCGGTAGGGATGCCCCACAATGTTGATTTTGATGATCTGGTTGGTTTTGGTGTGTTTGGTTTGATAGACGCGATCAGCAAGTTCGATCCGAACAAACATGTGAAGTTCAAAACGTACGCGGTAACACGTATTCGTGGCGCGATTTTTGATGAATTACGTTCGATTGACTGGGTGCCCCGTTCTGTTCGACAGAAATCCAGGGAAATTGAGGATACGGTTCATCAACTCGAGGCCTCTCTGGGGAGGGCCGCTTCGGATAATGAGATTGCCAATGAACTCGGGATGACGGAAAATGATTTTCAAAAGACCATGATGAAGATCAGTGGAACTTCGATTCTGTCGTTGAATGATGTCTGGTATACAAGTGAAGAGAATGATCATGTCTCCATAGTGGACAGTATAGAATCGCCGAAAAGTCTCAATCCCGATACTATTGTAGAAAAGGAAGAGATTAAAAGGGTGATCGTCCAGGCGATAAACGAACTTCCCGAGAAGGAAAAAAAGGTTTTGGTCCTCTATTACTATGAGGACCTCACATTGAAGGAGATCGGGAAGGTCCTGGAGGTGACGGAATCAAGGATTAGTCAGCTTCACACCAAGGCGATCATGAGGTTGCGGTCAAAGCTGACAAATATTAAGAAGGGCATTTTTTAGCAGCCGATCGGGTGTCCGGTCTTTAAGGAAAAGGGAGTCGATAGGTTGATAGAACTTCCAAGATTGAGGGAATTTATGCGGACTCAGGCGGAGGAGGATCGAAAGAGCCGGTGGGTCCAGGTCGAGGGAGAAGATCTCGATGATGCACTCAGACAGGCCGCTATCGAACTTGTACTGCCCATTAAACAAATCGAATACGAGATTCGAGATCCTGGAAAAAAGGGAACCCTCGGTATTGGGAAGAAAAACTGTATTATCATCGCATATCCCGCCATTGACCCGGCATCGATGAAACTGGCCGATGAAACCGCCGACACGGGAGATTCTTTTGAAGAGGAAAAAGAACAGGATAGGGACGGAGAAGTCATTGTACGCCTTTTCCCGGAAGGGGTGTTTCTAAAAGTAAATCCGCCCAGGGGGCGCGGCAAAGCGGTGACGGAAAAAACTGTGTACGCCCAGCTGAGGGACCGTTTTGTGGACCGGTACGAGAAGCAGATGATTCAGAATGTAGTGAAGCTGGCCGATGGAAAGTATGTAAAAATCGGCGATTTTGATTACAACCCGGCGAATGACGCGATTCTGACTGTTGATATCACCGATTTTGATATGAAGGCGTACATAATTTCCAGGCCCCCTACCAAAAACGGGGCCGATCCGAGCTTTGACGGTATCGTAGGATTCCTAAAATCCAATGGAGTGGTTTACGGTATTAACGAAGAGGCCATTCGGGATTTTATGGACCACCCGGTGTACAATGAACCCCGTCTTGTAGCTGAAGGGATATCACCGGTGAATGGAAACGATGCGCGAATTATATACAATTTTGAAGCGGACAGGTCCCAATTGAAGCTCAAGGAAAAAAATGGACGGGTTGATTTCAAGGAATCTAATGTCATACAGAATGTCGTTGAGGGACAGGCCCTCGCGAAAAAAATTCCTCCCCAAGAGGGGCGCCCCGGTCGGACGGTGGTCGGAAAACTCCTCCCGGCAAAGGATGGGGAAGATGTCTCCTTTGATCTGGGCAAAAATGTGCATCTATCAGATGACGAAATGACGGTGGTTGCCTCAATAAACGGACAGGTAATGCTGCTGAACAACAAGATCAACGTAGAACCGGTGTACGTGGTGGAGGGCGATGTAAATCTGAAGACCGGGGGAAACGTAATATTTCTGGGTACCGTGATTGTGAAGGGAAATGTGGATGACGGCTTCAAGGTCAAGGCCGCCGGAAATGTGGAGGTAATGGGAAATGTCGGAAAAAGTGAGATCGACGCTGAAGGAGATGTTATCGTTCACCAGGGTATCACCGGGAAGGGTGAGGGATTTGTAAGGGCGGGCAGGGGAGTCTGGTCTAAATTCATTGAAAATGCCCATATCGATGCCGGTGAGCTGGTGGTTGCTTCCGATGGGATCATCAACTCCCATGTATCGGCGAACCAGCGGATTATCTGTCAGGGAAAACGCGCAACCATTGTAGGCGGTCACCTCCGGGCGGCCGAGGAAATTCACGCGAAGACCTTCGGTTCCGTATCAGGTTCGGAAACAATCCTTGAGGTGGGCTTTGACCCGACAAGCAAGGCCCGACTGGTTGAGTTGACCGAACGTCTTGGAGAGATAGAAGAAGAATCGGATAAAATATCACAGGATATTCTGACGATAAAAAAACTGAAAGAGAAGAAGAAAAAGCTACCCGAGGAGAAGATGGCCTACCTAAAGGAGGTAACAGCCAAGAAAAACAAGCTCCTTGAGGAAGAAAATGAGAAGAAAAAAGAGGTTGAGGAACTTCAGAATTACCTGTCCAACCTCAAGGTGAAGGGGCGTATCTCCGCCGCGGAACGGGTATTCACCGGAGTAGTGCTTTATATCAAGAATGCCACCCTTTCAGTCCGGAGCGAATACAAATCAGTTACCTTTATCAACGACAAAGACGATATTAAAGTAACTAAATATATGCAATTAGAGGAGGATTATTCAAAACCGGACAATGCCGCTTCAACCGATTGATTTACAGACATTATTTGCCCATCTGAACCAGGTCGGAAAACAGCAGGCCCATCTAAAGGCAGGCGCAATCCTTCAGCAGGAGCTGCAGGGGAACGAAATTGCAAAAAAGACCCGACAGAAGGATGAGACCGTCAACGAAACAAAAGAGAGTTCCGAGGACCAGAAGGTGAAAGAACGGCAGTCTAAATCCGGAGGGGAAGGCTCTGCCGAAGCGGGAAACGAGGAAGTGCAGAAAGGCCGCGAAGGGGAAGACGGTGAAAAAGAAAAAAAGGAGAAACCCAATTTTTATGAAGATCCTGCTCTGGGTAAAAATATTGATATTACCGGGTGATCGAAAAAATGATAACAATTTTAGTGAGCGTGGGAATAAACCTGGTGCTGATGGGTTTCTTCTATATTCTGATTAATAAAAAAATAACACACAAAAATTCCGCTTCGGGACTACTGGATCAGATACAATCTGAGCTTGATCGCATGGTGGTGGAACTCAACCGCACGGCGGACAGAAATATTGATTTGATTGAAGAAAAAATCAGGACCCTCACCCGGCTTATAGGTGATGCCGATCGCAGGGTTTCAATTTTGCAAAAAGAGACCGATAAATATACAAAGACCGCCGGTACCTACAGCAATGTGAAACCGGTAAAACTTAGCGGGCGAGGGAAACAGGATTTCCCGTCTCCGGTGATGCAAAAGCCGGTTCAACCCGAAAAAAAAGCGGAAGCGCCGAAAGAGATTGATGAGACCGAACCTAGGGGAAAACGTGAGCGTGTAGCAGAACTCTACCGACAGGGTATCTCAACGGAGATCATTGCATCAAGAATGAACGCGACAGTGGCGGAAATAGAACTCATCATCTCAATGACCGGAGCGGATAAATGAAGCGTATGATTGGGATAGACCTGGGAACTACAAACACCGTTGCCGCTTTTATGGATGGCAATGAACCGAGGATTATTCCAAACGACAGGGGGGGGCATCTTACCCCCTCGGTAGTCGCGTTGACCGACACAGGTGAGCTTCTTGTGGGGGATGCCGCAAAAAACCAGGCGGTGATCAACGCAAACGGTACTGTGATGTCGGTGAAGAGAGAAATGGGTTCCCGCAAATATATTACGCTTCACGGCAAAAAATTCACCCCCCAGGAGATCAGCGCGCACATTCTCAAAAAGGTGAAGCATGATTGTGAACACTACCTCGGCTATGAAGTAAGGGATGCGGTCATCTCCGTTCCCGCGTATTTCAACGAACCTCAAAGAAGGGATACCCGAGAAGCAGGTCGACTTGCCGGATTTCATGTGCACAGGATCATCAACGAACCGACAGCCGCGTCCCTTGCCTACGCTTCTCAGATAGAGCAGAAAAAAAACATTCTGGTCTATGACATAGGAGGTGGGACCTTTGATGCCACGGTACTTTCATCGGACGGGCACAGTTTTAACGTACTTTCTACGAGTGGAAACAACAAACTTGGGGGAATCGATTTCGACGAGCTACTCTACAGGCAAGTGGTGAAGGAATTCAGCAGGCAGTCCGGTTTAGAGATTGACAGGGACCCCATCCTTCGTCAGCAGCTTCTCGAACAGGTTGAAAGGGCAAAAATAGAGCTTTCTTCCAGAGATACAGCTTCCATTACCCTTCCTTTTATTGCGGGTAATCGAAAACCTCTACATCTCAATTACACGGTGGAAAAAAAGGCTTTTAATAACCTGATTCGACCGTACATCGAAAAAACCGTTGAAATGTGTAGAGAGGCGATTAGAGACGCAGGGGGAGTGATTGATTCTCTCATCTTTTCCGGCGGTTCAAGCCGAATTCCCCTTATTGGAACCATGATGGAAGAGCTATTGCGGCTTTCCCCAGTGGTGAAGATCAATCCCGACGAGGTTGTCGCTCTAGGGGTGGCAGTTCAGACTGATCTGCTTCAACATACCCGTGGGAATATGAATCTCCACGATGTAACGGCCCTTCCACTCGGGGTTGAGATACAGGGGGGGACATTCCTCACTCTTCTTGAAAGAAATACCCCCCTACCCGCGGAGCATCGACGGCTTTTCACCACGGTATCGGATCAGCAGGAACTCGTGGAAGTCCATGTTCTTCAGGGCTTGAACCGTAGTGCGGAAAAAAATACCTCCCTGGGAAAATTTAAACTCTCCGGAATACAACGTACTCGAAAGGGCAATCCCAGAATTGAACTACTCTTTCGTGTAAATGAGGACGGGATACTTCGTGTGATTGCCAGAGACCTGGATACGGGGGTCGAAGAGGATGTGACGATCAAAGCGACCGGAAATGAAGTGAAAGACCAGTCGGTCTTCCAGCTTCGTGAACATATCGAGAACAGAATACAGCGGATTAATTCCATGATAGTTTCAAATCAGATGAAGGGAAAGGGCAGTTTTATCGGCGCGACGGAGACGATCATTGCCGCCGCCGGGACCCTCTCGGCGTCCGAAGATAAGGATCTCCTTCAACGTCATCTGATAGCCCTTGACGCGGTGCTGGCGGAGTTGAACGATATAATGGAAGACCAGGAGCTACAGTATGGAAGAGCTTAGATTCTACCGGACCCTTGGAGTACCCGCGGGGGCGAACATAGACCAAATAAAAAGCGCCTACAGGATTCTCGCGAAAAAATACCATCCCGACCTGACAAAGGATCCCGGGAGTGGCGAGGAGTTTCACAGGATTTCTGTGGCCTATAAAAACCTGGTGGCGAGAGAGCAGAAGAGTGATTTTATTCATTCAACGGCGGTGCGAAGGTCCCACCGGAAGGCAAATGAAGAGGACTCCAATTCACTCTATTCAGTTGGAAAGATACTAATCGAAGGTAAGACCCCGGAGATGAGGGCCTTCGCCGCGCGTAGACTCGGTCTATCGGGCAAAAAGGGGAGTTATATCTATCTGAAGAAGGCCCTGGACGATTCTTCCGAGACCGTTGTTCTCGCCGTGCTCCAGGCAATCGGTCGTCTGCAGGTCAGGATTTCCGTGCCTGACCTGGCAATCCTTTTTGATTCTCCTTCTCAAAAAATCAGGATGGGCATTCTGGGTGCAATCGAAAAAATGTCCGTTCCCTCAACTTCTATAGATATCCTGATGGCGGGAATGCAATCAACCGACCGTTTGCTCAGGGTAAAATCCCTATCGCTGTTTGCGGATATCAGTAAGGAAAAAGCCGGATGACCGATAATTCAGAGAATGCCCTCTTCAATTCGTTTTTTCAGGATAGCGACGTCTTTATTCTGGAAATCAACCGTGACCTGATGGAGCTGGAAAAATCACCCCAGAAGGGTGAGCTGGTGGACAAAGTATTTCGTGCCGCCCATTCCCTAAAATCAGAGGCCGACTATCTGAATCAGGGGGAGATTGCCGGTATGGCGCATCGGATCGAAGGGGCCCTGGAGGCAATTCGTTCGAGCCATGGGATTCCCACACGGGGGCAGTTTGACGAATTTTTTTCATGTATTGACCGAATTCAGGAAATGCTGGACCAGTTGAAGCAAGAGAAATTGAACAAGGATTTTCTTGATAACGGCGCGGGGCCTCAGGACCTGCCGATCAGAAAAGAGGACTCCCCTGTTACGTCGGATTCCTTGTCCCCGTCCAACCTAGGACCTTCGGGTCAGAACGATTACTCAGTACGGCTCCATCAGCCTGATATGAGTGATTTTGAGAAAGTCCTTTTGAGGGAGTCAATGCAGCGGGGGGAAAAGTTTTTTAGAATAAGTGTCGACCTTGATTCCTCCTGCCCCATGCCCTATGCGAAGGCTTACCTTCTCTTGAACAATCTTGAACAACTGGTACATGTGGTTCATACATGGCCTGCCTTCGGGGCTGAAAATCTCGATATGGATGATCAGTCCAGGTTTTTGCAACCTGTATTTTACTGTACCGCTTCCATTGATGAGGAAAGGGTGTACCGGGCGATACATGTCGACCTGGTGAAAAGTATAAAAATATCACCACTCGAGTACAGCAGCATTTTCGATGGACCTCAACAAGAGGTTTTTGGAAATCCCCTTCAAACAGAATTCAGTGTCAAGATAGACGGGGATGATCTTGACAATTTGAACAGCTATGTGGATGAGTTGAAAATACGAGCTCACAGATTGAAAAGGGACCTTAAAAATGAAAATTCCGAGGTTCAGAAACAGCTTTCAATTCTCACCGCGCTTATTCGCAGTCTTGAGGATTTTACCCGAAAAATAAGCCTGGTCAATCTCAAGGATGTACTGCAGCACCATGGACGTCTGGTACGAGATCAGGC
>CAZJIN010000011.1:0-15922 GCA_964545955.1 uncultured Sediminispirochaeta sp. | reverse complement strand
GGACGCCCCGCATATACCGATGATTTTGCCCCGGCGGATTCCCTGGTCGTAAAAATCATTCGCAGCCCCCATGCCCATGCCAGGATCGTCTCAATAGACACCCAGGAGGCGGAGAAGCTCCCCGGAGTTGAATGCGTACTCACCTACAAGGATGTAAAGCGCATTGCCTTCACCAGGGCCGGTCAGGGGCATCCCGAACCTAGTCCTCACGATAAATTTCTCCTGGATGAATATGTCCGCTACGCGGGAGATGAAATTGCCGTCGTGGCCGCCGTGGATGAGGCCACTGCTCAAAGGGCAATGAACCTGGTAAAGTTTGAATTTGAAGTGCTTGAGGCAATCCTCGACTTCGAACAGGCGGCGGACAACAAAACCGTGATCCACCCCGAACCGGATATCCACGACATGTTCCCCATCGGGTTTGAGCCCAAAAGGAACATCGCCGCCGCGTACGATATGGAGATAGGGAATGTGGATAAAGTCCTCGCCGAGAGCGAGGTAAAAATCGAATCCACCTACTACACCCAGTCCCAGGCCCATGTAGCCCTGGAACCACACACCGCCTATACCTACCTCGACCTTCACGGCAGACTCAACGTGGTGACCTCCACTCAGAACCCCTTCCACACCCGTCGCCTGATGGGACAGGCCCTGGATATGCCTTTGCGAAACATTAGAATCCAGAAACCACGCATCGGTGGAGGATTCGGGGGAAAACAACAGATTCACGTGGAACCCTACGCCGCCCTGGTCACTCTCAGGACGGGAAAACCCGCGAAGGTCGTAATGACCCGCAGGGAGGTATTCGAAGCCTCCTTCGCCCGCCATCAGATGCGGCTCGACATACGGATCGGTGCTTCCGGTGACGGTCGTATCAGGGCTATCGATATGCAGGTACTCTCAAATACAGGAGCCTACGGTGAACATGCTCTGACCGTTTTTATGGTTGGCGGCTCAAAAACCCTGCCCCTCTACAACAAGGTAGAGGCCGTCCGCTTCGGTGGGAAGATCGTTTATACCAACAAGATCCCCGCGGGAGCTTACCGGGGATACGGCGCCATCCAGGGGAATTTTGCCCTCGAATCGGCCATAACCGAACTCGCCCATAAGCTGGGAATAGACCCGATTGAGCTCCGCAGGAAAAACATGATCGTCGAAGGCGAGACAAGTGAAATTTTCCGCATCATGGGAGAAGGGAGCGAAGGGGTCGAAATGATCGTTGAGAGCTGCAAGCTGGACTACTGTGTGAGCAGGGGCAGCGAACTGATAAAATGGGAACCCGGCAGGCTTTCACAGGAGATTGCCCCCGGCAGAGTCAGGGCAAAGGGAATGGCCATCGCGATGCAGGGCTCGGGGATCCCCCTGATAGATATGGGTTCCGCCAACCTAGAACTTCAGGACGACGGTTTTTTCAAACTCCATATCGGCGCCACCGATCTGGGAACGGGCAGTGATACTATCCTGGCACAGATCGCCGCGGAGGAGCTGGGAGTATCCAGTGACGACATCATCGTCTACGCCTCGGATACGGACCTGACCCCTTACGATGTTGGAGCCTACGCGTCGAGCACCACCTACGTATCCGGCAACGCGATCATCAGGGCGGCACAAAATATGAAGAAAGTGCTACGCGAAGCAGCCGCCGTAAAGTTCGGAGTTGATGCTGACCAGGTGGAATTTGACGGAAAGGAACTGTGGACCCTGGATGGATCGAAGAGGCTGGGGCTGAAAGAGTTCAGCTTTGACACCCTCTACCACGAGGGAGCCAATATGAAGACCCTCAACGCGTCAGGTTCCTATTCGGGAGAGAAGTCTCCCCCTCCCTACATGGCCGGATTCGCGGAAGTGGAAGTGGATACCGAAACGGGAAAGGTCGAGGTCCTTGACTATGTCGCGGTTGTGGACTGCGGAACCCCGATCAATACGAATCTTGCCCGCATCCAGGTAGAAGGGGGGCTGCTCCAGGGGATCGGCATGACCCTCTATGAAGACGTACAGTACTCTGAGAAAGGGCAGATGCGTACCCACAATCTCATGCATTACAAAATACCTTCCCGGGAGGACGTGAAAAAACTGACCGTTGAATTGGCCGAGAGTTACGAACCCGGCGGCCCCTTCGGCGCAAAATCCGTAGGGGAGATTGGTATCGACACTCCCCTCGCGGCCATTGCCAATGCCGTTTATAACGCCACGGGCGCCAGAATCCGGGAATTGCCCCTGACCCCATCAAGGGTCCTTGCCGCGATTCAGCAAGCCCGGCAGGCTTAGTTCAGCGCAGAATAAACCTGCAGAATAAACCTGCAGAAGAAGCCCTTCGAGTCAAAAGGCTCGGAGGGTTTCATTTATTTTACGATGACTGCAAAGTAGCTATGCGGGGTTTCTCAGGAACAAAAACCCAAAATACGGCCGCCGGGCTCAGTGATAGGCCAATACGGTTTTCTTAAGGCGATCGGCGTAGTCGAGAAGCTCACGGACAATCAGTTTTTCCCGGGGACTCAGGTTCGTGTTTTTACTGAGCTGGTTCAACTTTTTTTCATAGGTACCGAAATCGTCAATCAAGCCCTTCGGGGGAAAAAGGAGCCTGGTGGCACAAAAATTTTTCCACCGCTTCAGCTCCTTTTCGTTGAAAAGGTGGGGATAATTGCGTCCTACCAGCCTGTGCAGAAGCTTATCAGCCCGGCTATCGTTGAATTTTCCCGAGAAATCCCTCCAATGTTCTACTCCGTCCTGGTGAATACGATTGAAAAGCTCCCTGTCTTCATCCATGAAAAATCCACCGGAATAAATTCCCAGATCCACATCTTCGCCCTCTCCGCCTCCCGCGTCCCTGTCAAACACGGCCCTCACCTTCTCGGTGAGATCAGGGAGGGCCCGTATCTTTTTCCAGTGAGAATCAATCAGTCCGCGGTTCAGGGATAGTCTCTCCGCGGCCGCTTCATCAAGGGTTTTCAGCGGAGCGATACAAGGACATTTGTTCAAGGCAATTGACACCAGGGGGATTCTCTCTCCGTGGATCTCTTCTTTTGAGGTAAAAACGAGCTCCTGGATTCGCTCCACCGTGTATTCCAACAATGCCGTGGGATCACTACGCAGATCAAAGGCGATGATTGAGTTCCGGTTGTGGGGATCCACAGCAATCGGCGCTACCACGGTGGTGCACCCCTCCGGTCGGGTGAAAATCACCGATGTATAGAGTATGGGCTCCCGATTCTGAAGATCGATCAAACCGGAGAGCTCCTGTTTCGTCCTGTGCTCATACATATAACGAAAAAGCTTCGGCTGCTTCTCATACAACAGCTTCGCCAGGCCGATGGTGGCCTTTACGTCGGCGAGGGCATCGTGGGCGTTGCTATGTTCTATTCCGTTCGCGGCGCTCAGCTCTTCGAGGCGAAAGCCGGGTTTACCGTCTTCCTGTCGCGGCCAGTTGATTCCCTCGGGTCGGAGGTCCCGGGCGGCGCGCATCACGCCTATCAAATCCCAGCGGCTGTTCCTGTTCGCGTATTCCCTGAGGTAGGGATCGTAGAGATTTCTATAAAAAAGGTTTCGCATGAACTCATCGTCGAAACGAATATTGTTATACCCCACCACGCAGGTCCCCGGCCGCATCCACTCTTCGTAGATCCTTCCAGCCAGTTCAAACTCGGGACTACCCTTCTTCAGGGATTCCCGGGGGGTAATACCGGTGATCATACAGGCCTGCGGATTCGGCACATAGTCCGGGGCGATCCGCACATATTCGATCACCGGTTCACCGATTTGTTTAAAGGCATCATCAGTTCGGACCCCCGCGAACTGTACAATTCTGTCCAAACGGGGGTCTTTTCCAAAGGTTTCTATATCGTACCAGAATAGGCTTGCGGCCATAGATTTCCTCTCCTCCCCATTCTATCTGAAAAACGGGACAATCTCTACGTCGATACAGCAATTCCAAAAGTAGAAGTCTAAATAGACTTCTACTTTTGGAATTTGCTTCAAATACTTAGAAAATGAGTGTTTTCCTTACGGTTGGAGGCATTCTAAATGTGGAGAATGTTTTACATTCTCCACATTTAGAATTGCTGACCTCGATAGAGAGAACTCCGAAGAGACCATCCTCTGCAGAACAGATCGGAGGAACCGTTCAAATCTGGTAGATCGGTCTTGGAACGTACTTGGTGTGCAGGTACGTGTGGGACTTCTCACTCAAAGGCTTGTCGAGGAATTCTTCGTAGAGAAGCCTGATCTCCGGGTTCTGATAAGAAGCACGCGTTGAGGAGTTCACATCGTCCCGGTAGAGACCAGCTATGCGTTTCTCCCGCACTTCGTCGGTCGTTCCGTAGGGTTGACCTCCCCCGGCAATACACCCGCCCCTGCAGGCCATCACCTCGATAAAATGAAACGGAGGCTCCCGTCCTTCCTCTTTCGCCTTTCGGACGTCCTTCAATACAGCGGCGATGTTAGCCATTCCGTGAGCCACGGCCACCCTTATTGTTTTCCCGTTTATAGCCACTTCTCCAGAACGTACCCCATCCATACCCCGTAGTGTCTTAATGTTCATATCCTTGAGTTCTTCACCGGTGATAAAATAGTAGGCACTACGAATCGCCGCTTCCATCACTCCACCGGTATTTCCAAAAATGGTTGCTGCTCCCGAATATTTTCCGATAGGACTGTCGGCCTCGCTCTCCGGAAGATTGACAAAGTCTATCCCCGCGGAACGTATCAGGCGTGCAAGTTCGCGGGTGGTGAGAACCACATCCACATCCTGTTCACCGGAAGAGTACATATTTTCACAGCGGGTGATTTCGTATTTCTTCGCCGTACAGGGCATAATCGCCGCCGAATAGATCTCAGAAGCCGATTTCCCGATCTTCCGTGCATAGTAGGTTTTAATCATTGATCCCTGCATCATCATGGGAGATTTCGCGGTGGAGAAATGGGGAATCATATCGGGAAAATATTTCTCCATATAATCCGTCCATGCAGGACAACAACTGGTCAACTGGGGGAGAATCCCGCTTCCTTCGGAAAAGCGCTTCACGAACTCGGTAGCCTCTTCCATTATGGTGAGATCGGCCCCGAAGTTGGTATCGAACACCGCGTCAACCCCGAGATGCCGCAAGGCCGTGTAGATTTTTTTCGTCGAGACCTCTCCGGGTTCGTAACCGAAGGCCTCACCGAGGGCGACCCTCACCGATGGTGCAATCTGCACGGCCACATGCTTCGATGCATCCCGAATCGCATTCAGCAATTTTGCCGTTTCATCCTTTTCATATATTGCACCTACCGGGCAATGGGCAGAGCACTGTCCGCATTTTATGCACGGACTTTCAGAGAGCGCGGCATCCCCTGCCGGGGCAATTCGCACGTTTTCCCCTCTTCCCACAAACTCGAGGGCCCATACTCCCTGTAAGACCTGACAGACATTGACACAACGCCCACAGTTTATACATTTTTCCGGATCAACAATTATGGAAGGGGTCGAATCATCGATGGGAAGGTTCCGGAGCCGCACTTCGAAGGGTTGTTCCCGTATACCAAAGGATGCGGCCAGATCCTGCAACTCACAGTTCCCGTTCCTTCCGCATTTGAGACAATCGTTCGGGTGGGTCGACAGAATCAGTTCGATCACCGTTTTTCGAATCTCGTGCAACTCCGGGTCATGGGTTATTACCTTCATCCCTTCGGAAACCGGCGTCGCGCAGGCCCTCACCATCTTGGGAGAGTTCTCCAGCTTCACCACACATATCCCGCATGCCGCCCCTGCCGGGAGATCCGAATGATTGCATAGAGTCGGGATCTGGATATTGAGCCGACGGGCGGCTTCCAGTATCGTGGTTCCCTTATCAACCTCTATTTCCTGTCCATTTATAGTAATATGTACCGTCTTCAATTTTTTCTCCTTCACGATAAACTCACCGAACAAATACGGCGTCGAATTTACAGACATTGAAACACTCTCCACACTTGATACATTTTTCAGAATCAATGGTATGGAGCTGACGGATTTCACCGGAAATGGCGTTCACCGGACATCGACGCGCGCAAAGACCGCACCCGATACACTTATCCGCCAGGATGTGGTAGGAAATAAGGGCTTTGCACTTCCCCGAGGGACAACGGTGGTCCTTAATATGGGCCTTGTACTCCTCCGGAAAATACCGCAGTGTTGAGAGTACGGGATTCGGAGCTGTTTGCCCGAGACCGCAGAGGGAGGCTTTCTGCATGGCATAGCCGATGGATTTTATCTTCTCCAGGTCCTCCATTTCGCCTTCCCCCCGGGTAATGCGATCAAGAATATTGTAAAGGGTACGTCCCCCTATTCGGCAAGGAGCGCATTTTCCACAGGATTCGTCCACGATAAATCCAAGGTAGAATTTCGCCACATCCACCATACAGTCATCTTCATCCATGACGATCATACCACCTGAACCCATGATCGATCCGAGTTCCTGCAGATGAATATAGTCGATCGGGGTGTCCAGGTATTCTTCGGTGATGACCCCACCCGAGGGGCCCCCGGTTTGAACAGCTTTGAATTTCTTGCCCCCGGCGATCCCTCCTCCAATGTCGTATACGATTTCACGGAGGCTTGTCCCCATCGGCACCTCAACCAGTCCCGAGTTCCGAATCTTTCCGGTAAGGGCGAACACCTTTGTCCCCCGGGAATCTTCGGTCCCGATCCGGGAAAACCATTCCCCTCCTTTTGACAGGATCACGGGAATGTTGGCCCAGGTCTCTACGTTGTTTATCACCGTGGGCTTTCCGAATACCCCGTGGGTTGCGGGAAAGGGGGGTCTCGGGGTGGGCATGCCGCGCTCACCTTCAATTGATCTCAGAAGAGCCGTTTCTTCACCACACACGAAGGCCCCCGCACCAAGCCTGATTTCGATATCAAAATTAAACCCACTGTCGAGGATATTATCACCGAGCAAACCGTATTCCCGAGCCTGTTTCATCGCGATTTTCAGGCGGTTTATCGCCAGGGGATATTCCGCCCTGATATAGATGTATCCATAGTTTGCCCCAACCGCGTAGCCCCCGATGGTCATTGCTTCGATGATACTGTGGGGGTCACCCTCCAGGGTACTTCTATCCATATATGCTCCGGGATCTCCTTCATCGGCATTACAGACCACATATTTTTGGGGGTCCTCCGCTTTTCTTGTGAAATTCCATTTCAACCAGGTGGGAAACCCGGCGCCTCCACGACCACGAAGACCGGATTCACGTAGCTCTTCGATAACCCCCTCGGGACTTTTCTCAAAGAGGGCCTTCTCCAGTCCCGCATACCCGTCCCGGGCAATATATTCGTTGATGTTCTCAGGATTGATGACACCGCAGTTTCGCAGGACAATCCGAAACTGTTTTTGATAAAAATCAATCTCCTCTATCCGGGCTCTTTTTTTACTCTCCCTGCGGTCATAGAGAAGCCTGGTAACTTCTCTCCCCTTTATTATATGTTCGGAGATGATTTCCGCCGCGTCCGATGGCTCGACATGTACATAGAAAGATTCCTCCGGCAACACCTTCACTATAGGTCCCTGTTCACAAAAACCAAAGCAGCCCGTCTTCACCACCTGGGTTTTGCCTTTGCATCCCTGTTTTTCACATTCAATCATGAGGTTCTTAAAAAGCTGACCGGATTTTGACGATTCGCAGGCGGTACCGCCGCACACGAGAATATAATGGTTAAAAGGAGACATCAGCGATCACCTCCTTTTTTTACAATATCACCAGCGGGTTTATCATAGATATGATCGTTGACCATGGTTTTTCCCATGAGGTGCTTCCGCACAATTTTTACAGCCACCTCCGGATCCACCCTTCCATAGATTACATCAGGCATCCCCGGTACCAGGACTTCCACTGTCGGCTCCACATAACACAAACCCATACACCCGGTCTGGGTCACCGCGACATCTTCCAAGCCCTGTTCATCCAACTCCCGTATAAAGGCGTCGAGGGTATCCTTCGCTCCGGCAGCGATGCCGCAGGTACCCATACCCACTACTATCCGAATATCGCTTTTCTTACCGCTGCGACGGGCAAGATCTTTCTTCTGCTCCATTCTCAACTTTCGCAACTGTTCAAGATTCATTTTCCCCCCCCCTGGTATTTCGCGAGTATTTCCGGCAACCGATCCTTGGTGAGTTTTCCATACACTTCATCATCCACAACCAACACCGGGGCAAGGCCGCACGCTCCAACACAGCGAACCGCTTCAATAGAAAATTGCCCGTCCTCGGTAACCTGATTCACACCGATCCCAAGCAAATTTTCAAGTTCCCCCAGAATATCCTCTCCTCCCTTTAGATAGCAGGCGGTACCCATGCAGACCTTGATGTTGTGTATCCCCGGTTTGACGAGACGAAAGTAATGGTAAAAAGTAACAACTCCGTATATCTTCGCGAGGGGTACATTCAGCATTCTCGCTACCTTCTTTCCCGCTTCCTTCGATATGAACCCGAACTCCTCCTGCACCTTGTGCAATATCATTATGAGGTTTCCCGGTTTATCCTTCCACTCCTCAATGTGATCCAGTAGTTTCTGTGAAAACTGGATCTCCTTTTCTTCTTTTAATTCTATTGACATAGTCCCTCCAGTTTTTCCCCGTACGTTGACAAGGAATGATTTTTGTATTGATATTGTCCGTCGATACCGGCTCATCCCAATGTCCGGGGTATTGATCACGGTACCGGCCGTTCTGATCGAAAGCCCTTTAACTGTTGTTGTGAGACCTTATTTCCTCCAGGGCATCACTGAACGCGAAAAAAAGTCCCGCCGCCTCGCTGAGAAGCTGATCATACTCTTCGATTAGTTTGTTTTTTACAATCCCGTACTTAAGAGTGTACCCGTCGGTGTAGGGCTGGTAGCTTGTCCACCCCTTCTTTGCGAGTTCCAGCTTGTACGCGTCGATCAGTTCAGGAAGCTTTCTGGTGTATTTCTCCAGGATCGAAACATCTACCAGAACCGCCGTCAAATCATCAATCTCATTCATAACAAGCTCCTTCCCTTCAGGGTCTTTCAAAACGATAGTCTTGAAAGAATTTTCCCTATTTATACCAAAACCTATATTTACTTTTGAGAATACTTAAATTTATGAATAAATCAATTATTTATTCTATAATTTAGGTATTCCGCAGTTCCAGTATCAATATACTAGACTTTTACGCAATTGTATAGATTTTTATTAGAAAAAGAGGAAAAAGATGAAGTCTGTAAATCAGGGAGTTCAGAATCAGGTAAAAAAAGGGATATCAGGTCCGCCCTTTCCCCTTGGAGGTGATCCGTGAGGCGCTTTCCTGGGCTTTGAGGAAAATTTCCCGTTCATCCAGCCCGGTGAGTCGATGATCTTCCATGAGGAGTCCTCCTTTGCCAATTACGGTTTTTACAACAGAAGCCTGGGCGGCGTAGACGAGAGCCGCCTGCACGTTGTGTCGCGGATAGAATTGGGGCGCGTTCATATCGATGAGGATGAGATCCGCCTTTTTGCCGGGACTGAGGCTTCCGGTGATCCCATCGATCCCGAGGGCGCGGGCGCCGTTGATGGTAACCATCCGCAGGACGGTCCCCGCGGAAACCACCGTGGGGTCCTCTTCAACGCCCTTGTTGATCATGGCGGCCAGGTGCATCTCCTCGAACATATTGAGGTTGTTGTTGCTGGCCGATCCGTCGGTCCCGAGGCCGACATTCACGCCGGCGGCGAGAAGCCGGGATATCGGGGCGAAACCGTTTCCCAGCTTCATGTTACTGCCGGGGTTGTTGATCACCGCCGTGTCGTGGTCCTTTAGGATTTGAATATCATCATCGGATATGTGGACGCAATGGGCGGCGTAGGTCTTTCTGTTCAGGAGACCCAGGTCGCGCGCATGGGCAATGGGTGATTTTCCATGCTCCGCCATACAGTCCTCAAGCTCCTTGCGGGATTCGGAAAGGTGGATATGGATTCGGTTTCCCAGTTCCTCCGAGAGGAGTGCCGTTTTTTCAAGGTACTCGGGCGGACAGGTATAGATTGCGTGGGGTCCGATATCAACCCGCAGACGCCCCCCTCCTCCGCCGTTCCATTTTTCAAAAAAACCGCGGCTCTGCTCCAACTTGACCAGATCTTCGGGACCGTTGAAAGCAAGCCCCTGGCTGAGGTTTGCCCTGAGACCGGATCGCAAGGTGGCCTCCGCAACCCGGTCCATAAAAAAATACATATCGGCGAAACAGGTAATTCCGCTGCGAATCATCTCCACCAGGCTCAGCATCGCACCGTTGTACGCATCTTCCGCAGTGAGATGTTCCTCCACAGGGAGAATGCGTTCAAACAACCAGTTCCAGAAGGGCAGATCATCGGCATAGTGGCGCATCAGGCTCATGGAAATATGGGTATGCGCGTTTATCAGTCCTGGCATCACCACACAGTCGGAGGCATCTATCTCACGATCGGGAAAAAAATCAGGAGGAGCCTCACCGATGAACACGATGTGGTCCCCCTCAATTCCAATATCCGCCGGGAGGAGGTCCGGATTTTGTGTTTCCATCGTCAGAACAGTTCCGCTTCGCAGTAAGGTCTTCATGTTCATCCTCCAGGTCCGGGTGCGTGAAAAAAACCGATCGCCGTCACCCTATCTCTTCAAACCCGAAATACTCTCCGTGTACGGCGGATACAGGACACCCTGTTCGGTGATGAGGGCCGATATATTCGCGGACGGAGTGACGTCGAAGGCCGGATTATACACATCAACCCCTTCCGGGGCAATCTTCACACCATCGATTGAGCGTACCTCATCGCCACTCCTCTCTTCAATCACAATTCCCCCGCCCTCCGCGCAGTCGAAGTCGATAGTCGAGACAGGGGCCGCGATATAGAAGGGAACCTTGTACCTTTGTGCAAGCACCGAAAGCATGAAGGTACCGATTTTGTTCGCGGTGTCTCCGTTTGCCGCGATTCTGTCCGCTCCCACCACAACGAGGTCAATTTTTCCATCCCGAAGGAGGGTCGCCGCCACACTGTCCGCGATCAGTTTCGCGGGAATTCCCTCTTCCACCAGCTCCCACGCGGTAAGCCGGGCCCCCTGCAGGCGAGGTCTGGTCTCATCGGCGTAGACAAAGATATTCTTTCCAGAGCGATGGGCGGCCCGTATTACCCCGAGGGCGGTCCCGGGCCCCGGTACGGCCAGAGAACCGGTGTTGCAATGGGTCAGAAAAACAGCCCCTTCCGGAACCAGAGTATTCCCGTTGGCCGCGACGGTTTCACTTTTTTGTATATCCTCAGCCAGCACCGCGTCGGCTTCCTTTTTCAGGACCTGAACCACCTGCCCCGGGGAACGCCCTTCGAGGGACCGCAGGGTGCGTCGCATCCGCCCGATCGCCCACATGAGGTTCACCGCGGTGGGTCTGGAACGGTTCAACACATCCATTGCCTCTTCCATTTTTTTAAGGAACTCCCCCACCGGTCTGTCCTGAAACTGAGCGGCAGCCAGGACAAGCCCGTATGCCGCGGCAGCTCCGATGGCGGGTGCGCCGCGTATCACCATATCCCGGATGGCAAACTCGCACTCTTCATAGGTATCGCACTCAAAGAAGGTATATTCCCCGGGAAGCTTTCTCTGATCGATCAACCGTAGTTTCCCGTCGGTGAATTTCAATGCTTCAATTCTTTCCATACCAGCATGTTAAAGCGACGCCCTTTTGTTGTCAAACGCTTTTTCAATTAACAATCATAATAATCGCCGCGACGCACAACGCATTCCCCGCGCCCAACGCCGCGTGCTTCACGCGGAATTGAGGATTTACACAATCCGATTTTATTTCTATGCTGAAGGTATATGAAAGAAGTGATGGAAGAACGTATTCAAAGGCTCACCAGGATGATGGGGACCGATGAGGGCTTCTATATCCTGGCACTTCACTCTTTTGTGGAGTACTTTCTCAGGTATGAGAAAAAATACGGTGAGGCTCCAAGTTTTCCCGAACTGACATGGATGTTCAGAGAGGAGTTGCTGAACAGATACGGGGAGGAATTCATCGAGGGACTCTACTGCCTCGGTCGGCTGGGACAACAACACTCCTACGCAAACAAGGTGCGTCACGCCTTCGAAAGGATGGATGTGGAGGAAGCCAGGGCGGCAACCCACCTTTTTCTCACCTTCTGCAAGCTGGCGGGAATTGCCTCAATGCCCGCTCTCGGTCACCTGCAGCAGCATCTCGAACTGTGGAGAGACCATTCTTCGCCACTGGAAAAAAACACGGTCATCCGGCACATGCAGCAGGAACTGGAAAAGTTGCGAAGCGAAAACAAAAGCCTGCTGGAACAGAAAAAAGACTACGATGAGATGAAGCAACAACTCCGTGGGATGCAACGAAAACTCGCGGGCTTCGATGACCAGATCCATGAAAGGGAGAAGATCTCCGCCCACAGAGATGCCCGACTGGACGAGCTGCGTACGGAACGGCGGGGACTCATCGACGAGCGGAATGAGCTGCTGGAACGCCTCAACCGTTTCGACAAACTTGAGACATACCTGCGGTACCTGGGAAGACTTTCCAACTACACCCGTACCAGGATGGATTTTGAACAAACGGTCAGCCGGCTCACCCCCGAACAGGAGGAGGCGATCTCCGCAGTGAAACTGAAGGGACACTTTCTCATCCGAGGTGGCCCGGGAACCGGAAAATCGCTTGTCTTGATTGAGAGCCTCCGACGCGCCGCCCGGCAGAATGAACTCCATTTTCGAGACGATGAACAGGCCCTGTTGGTCACCTTCACCCGAACATTGGCAAAATACAACCGCTACCTCAGTGAATTGCGGGGAATGAACATCCCCCTGGAGGTGATCGATACGATCGACAGGCTTTTTCAGGAGTACCTCCGCCGATATCTTCCTGATCTGCAGTTCGATTTTGCCTTTCTGGCTACCTATCTGGATGAAGAGAAAACCCCGGACTTTATCTCATCGGAGGAGCTTCTCGCCGAGATTGAAGAGTTCATCTTCGCCCTCGGTCTGGATCGTGCAGAGTATATTGAGGGCAGGGTATCCAGGAAGGGCATGCGCCAACGCCTCTCCCGTGGGCAACGTGAAACAGTGTGGGACATCGCCCTTCGTGCAGCCGAGGTGATGTCCCGAAGGGGGATCTACACAAAAAATTTCAGCCGCCTTGTGCTCCTGCGATTCCTTGAAGGGGAGAACGACATAGGGGAAAAGGCCTTGATTTCCGTGCCTCGCCGCCCCCCGGGGGTGAGTTCTCCACCCGTGGTACGGTACCTTTTCCTGGACGAAGTTCAGGACCTCACCCCTGTTGCTTTGAAAATCCTGAAAAAAGTTACAGATGGACCGATGATTATGGACGGCGATACGGACCAGAGTCTCTACGTCTTCTACTCTCCCTTTTCACGCGGAGGGATTGACCTGCGTGGAGCTACCCGCGTACTGAAAACAAACTTTCGAAACACCCGACAGATCCATGATATTGCTCAGCGCTTCCGGAGTTCGGGAAAACGCCGCTCCGACGAAGAGGCCCCTGAGACCACCGTCTTCCGGGAGGGACCGGATCCCGAACTTTACACATCCCGCGATGCGGAAGAACTTATACGGATACTCACGGACAAGCTTTCTCTCTTCCTGGATGAAACGGGCTACGACCCTGAAAATATCTGTATCCTCGTACCCAGGAGAAGAGAGATAGAGACAATCATGGAGGCCCTTGAGGGGGCCCGTATTCCCTGTGAAGATCTGCGTTCTGAAAGTTTTTCCTTCAGATCAACCGGGAAGGTGAGACTCTCGACCCTTCATTCGAGCAAGGGCCTCGATTTCCCGGTAGTCATGCTCTACCTTCCGGCCCTTCACCGTCGTCACTACTACAACAGTGCTGAGACCGAAAAGCTGCTGCGAAACCTTCTGTTCGTCGGAATGACAAGGGCGATGGACAATCTCAATGTATTTATACTTGAGAGGGACGATCCGATTCTCAAAGACCTCGCCCGAAGTTTTCATTCATAGGTCAAATTGTAAACTGCACAGCTGCGGTAGTTCCCTCTTCACCGCTTTTTAATTCAAAGTCACCGCCGATCTGTTCGGAAAGAGTGCGCACCAGTGACAGACCGAGGGTGTCCGTCTTCTCATCCTTCACTTCCCTCTCCTCCGTTCGGAAGCCTTCTCCGTTGTCTTCAATTTCCAGACGGGTCATCCCCGCGGAAGAGGTCAACCTGATAACAATCAAGGCACGACCATCGGTCGGACACCCGTACTTCAGGCTGTTGATCACCAGTTCGTTGATGATAAGTCCGAGGGGAATCGCTTTGTCCAGATCTATAAAAAGATCCGGCGCCTCAATGCGATATTCAACACTGCATTCCGATGATTTAAAAGTTTCTATCAACTGGGACACAATATCCTCTATGTAGGATGTCAGATCGATCCCCGAGAACTCGTTCATGCGGTACAGTTTTTCATGGACCAGGGCCATACTCTCTATCCGGCTGATGGCGTCGAGAAAATGGTATTTCAGCTCCCTGTTGTCGACGGTGGAAGATTGCAGGTTCAGAAGGGCCGAAACAATTGCAAGGTTGTTCTTTACCCTGTGGTGAACCTCCTTGAGGAGAACCTCCTTCTCCAGGAGGGATTTCTCCTGCTGACGACGGGCCTCTTCCCGTTCGGTCACATCAATGGAGTACTCGATCACCCGCTCCAGCGTCCCCTCCTCGTCAAAGAGGGGGAAGGCATGGATTTCGACGTATCTCGGCTCGTTGTTGATATAGTGAGTATGAATCACCGAGACGGGCCGACCGGTGTGCCGAATTTCCAGAATCGGACAGAGGTGATCCTTGCCGCTGCAGGGTGTATCGGAATGATGAGTCAGGGCATGGCAGGTAGTTCCCTCCCCGAGGGCCCGTGCGGAGGAGTTGGCCATCAGAATGGAGTAGTCCGAGACCCGCACCACGTACAGAGGTTGAATAATCGCCTCAAAGAGTTTCCGGAGAAACTCCTCCGACCGCTTCTGCTCGGTGATATCGGAGACGGTCTCGAGGACCTGAACAATCTTCCCATCCCCGTCCCTGAGGGGGTGGGCGACGCTGTGGTACCAGTGGTGATCTCTTTTATTGTGATTGATCACCTCCGAAACCGTGCCTCTTTGAAAGGTCTTCTCCACCGCGCATTCGTCACAGGGGACTTCCCTCCCCTCAAAGAACTCGTAACATACCTGGTTGATCGGGTCCCTCCCCGGAAAGAGGCGTTTGATATGGTCGTTCACCCAGTCGACGGTCTTGTCCCGGTTGTGAATAATCAGGCCGATTTCCATGGTGGAGAGAACGGTTCCCATCAGGTTGTTGTTTTCCAGCAATTCCCGGGTACGTTTCTCCAGGAGCTCCTCAACCTGAAGCAATCGACGTTCCCTCATTGCCTGACTGCACAGACTTACAAGGTATTCGGGCTTGAAGGGTTTGCGTACATAGGCGGTTGCCCCCTTCCCCATCCATTTCACCGCAAGTTGAGGATCGGGATCGGTGGTCATCATGATGAGCACGGAGTGTGGGTTGGCATGGCGAAAGGTTTCAAGCAGTTCATCCCCTTCCATATCGGGAAGGTGATAGTCCAGGACGATCGTTTCCGGCTTTCTTTTTTGAAAAATTTCGAGGGCGTCCTTCCCGTTTCCCGCGGATAGAAAGCGGAAGCCGTTTTTTTCAAAAACTCCCTTCAGGTATTCCCGCAGCACCTTGCTGTCCTCAACGATGAGAACAAGGGCTTTGTGCTCCCTTCGATTGCCCCGCAGAAGGCTTTCCACCTCGGCGAGAAGGGCATCCCTCTTCACCGGTGCTCCGAAAAAAGCATCCGCCCCGAGGTCTTCGCTTATCTCCTCCACATCGGCTCCCGCGAAGGTAGCAGAGATCACGATTATAGGTACCCAAATTAAGCGCTAAACAATAGAAACACTAAATTTCGGTTGTTTTTGTGAA
>CAZJIN010000010.1:0-17181 GCA_964545955.1 uncultured Sediminispirochaeta sp. | reverse complement strand
TCATAGATGTTTTCATCGACTACTTTTATCTTCTTCAGGATTTCTTCAACACGCTCACGATTCTCCCGAGCATTCACATAGTGATCTATCAACCAGAAATAACGATTCAACAAACGCGGAACCAGAATACCTTCTTCAGAATCAAGGCCCTCTTCCTGAATACGTTTTTCCAGTGAAAATATTGATTGTTTCAGTTTACCGTACTCCAATGGCCGCAGTTCACGCTTTACATTGAGGACGCCAAGTAGAACACCGTACACGGGAATCCATTCCTGAGTTACCCTACCAGCATATCCGAATTCACGCACTCTTGCAATAAGCCGGGTGATAAGTCCCGACTCGAGAAAGGCGGTCTTTACCTTGTGGGGGTTGATAAAAAAAGCCTCCCGAAAGAAAGCCTTGGCTATTTTAGGCTCGTTTATAAGGGCGTAACAGTCAGCTATCTCCGCGAGAAACTCGGGATCTTCCCTGCGCTTGCGTCCGGTACTCTCGAGGTATTCAAGGGCCTTCACAAAATCACCGACGGATTTATAACAACGTCCTATTCGCAGTACCAGTTCGGCATCGGGTTGCTCATCCGCCCGCAGCAGACGTTTATAATTCACCAGGGCGGTTCCGAATACCCATTGACGGAGTACAAAAAGTTCCTTCTCCAGGGATCCCTCGATTCGTTCCAGAAAATCCTGAAATACCACCCACTGCTGGAGGAGATACTCGCCCCGCTCAAAATCATCGTGGATTTCATCAAGCTTGGGGATTCTTTCTTTCCAGAATTTGCAGCATTTTAGAGTCGCAAGCACTTCGGGGTGCTCAAAATCAATCTCCAGGGCGTTTTCAAGCTGTTCTTCGGCTTCATCAAACAATCCATCCCGAATCAACATCTGCACATTGTTCAGAATTTGATCAATTTGCCGGAAATCTGATTCTACTTCATCCATATTTTTCGGTGTTCATACATGTTCTTCATTGTTATTTCATTATAGCATGGTATTTACATTAGTCAATCAGAGCCGGCAATTTCAGATCGCTGAATCGGAGTGGCAAAAACGGGAGAAAGAAGGCTTTATCAGATTGATAGAAAGGCGGGAATCTGATACATAGTAGTATATGGAAAAAAATACCGATAAAATCTACGCCCCGTCGCTTCTGTCGGCGGATTTCAGCGACATTTCTTCCGCGATAAAACGAATCGCAGATTCCGGCGCGGACTGGATTCATCTGGATGTCATGGACGGACGATTCGTACCCAATATCACCTTCGGACCAAAACTGGTCGGGGATATTCGTCCCCACACTTCGCTTCCCCTTGATGTTCATCTCATGATTGTGGAACCGGAGAAATACATCGATGAATTTGCCGATGCCGGCGCGGATTATATTACCTTTCATCTTGAAGCAACCGTACACGCCCACAGGGTGATACAGATGATCAGGAAACGGGGTGTGAAAGCGGGTATTTCCATAGTTCCCTCCACTCCAGTTGCTCACCTTGATGAACTCCTACCGTTTCTCGATCTCATTCTCATAATGACGGTAAACCCCGGCTTTGGAGGCCAGGACATCATTCCCGAATGCCTGAATAAGGTAAGCGAACTCAAGAGAAAAGCTGAAATAAAAGGCTATTCCTACCTCCTCGCCGTGGACGGAGGGGTGAACCGCTCTACCGCGGCCCGGGTGAAAAACGCGGGTACCGATGTATTGATTAGCGGAAGCGCCTTTTTCAAAGCCGAAGATCCTTCGGCCGAGGTTCGTGCGGTCAGGAATGAACTATAGGGGTATCGGTTTTTATGCTACAATTACACGGGGCTGCGGTTTTCACAGTATACTGTTATAAAGCAGTTCTGGAAAATACTTTATTTAACCGGATTAATCGTCGAAACTAGAGGTGGGATAAGGTGAAAATAATGAAAAAAAAGATATTTTTTTGTCTTCCGTTACTTCTACTGGTGACTGCCGTGATGTACGCCCAGACTACCTCTCTTCCCGGTCTTCTCAAAGACGGCCTCACCTCTTTTGAAAGGGGAAACTACCGGGAAGCCCTGCTGCAGTTCAGAGATTTGATTCTTGACTCCACCCTCGAGAGATACCACGGCGACGCATACTACTGGATTGGACGATCCCACCTTGCATTGAAGGATGTGGAGAAGGCGGGGCAGAATTTTGATTTCTTTCTTGTCCAGTATCCGAAGCATCGTCTTAGCTCTGATGCTTCGTATCAGAAAGGTCGTATCCTCTACCTGCAGAAGGAGTATGAGAAGGCTATCCGTCAGCTCTACAGTTATATAGAAGATTACCCTTCCCATGAATACAGGCCGAATGCCTATTTCTGGATTGCCGAATCCTTCTACTCACTGGGCCATCTTAACAAGGCGGAAGCGCTGTATGATCTTATCATCAATGAGTTCCCCCGCAGTTTCAAGGTTGAATCGGCGGGCTACAGAAAATCTTTGATAGACCTCAAGATGCGGGAGCAGGAACTCCTCAGGCTACTAAAAATCAGCCACGAGGAATACCTGAAGGCCCTTGAGGAGTTTCAACAACGGGAAAAGGAGTATGAACAGGCAATTAAAAGTTATCAGCGCAGGATTGCCGGTTCCGACGATGAAGGCGAAATCAAACTCATCGACGAAATGAATTCCGAGATCACCGACTGTAAACAAAGGGTATCCTCATTACAGGAGGAGCTCGAGGCGGAAAAAGATAAGGTAAGCCAACTTCGTGAGGAGTTGAAGAACGCCTCAAAACCCTCTGCAGCAACACCCCGGACAATCCCGGATATGGGAGAGACTGATAAAACCGACCAATTACTCAATTTGAAAAATTCCGCGATCAATCTGAAGATGTTTTATATCGAGTGGCTTCAGAAAAACAGGGAGGACGACTCATGAGGCGAGCAGTTGTAACGATCCTCATTATAATCCTGATCCCCTTTTCTTTGAGCGCCCTTACCATCGACAAGGGCCGTATTAGGCTGGAGTTGCATGAGAAAACCGGTAGGTTTTCATTGTACTACCTTGATGATATACAAAAAGAAAAATACGTATCTCTCCTCTTTGAAAGAGATCCGAGAACGAGTTCTACCGGTATTCTTCTGAACAACCGTATTATGACCCTCGGGTCATCCAACGAGTTCACCCAGACAACGGAAAAAACCGTTGATGGCGCCCGTTTTGTGTGGTCCTCTCCCCAGTTGAAGATCACCCAGGATTTCAGGTTTGTCAAATCAGATAAGGGGTCTCTTGTAGACGGAATCGCCGTGAGTATGGAAGTGCAAAATGTTTCGGAGCAAATCCAGTCCGTCGGGGTACATCTCCTTCTGGACACCCATTTAGGTGAATCAAAGGATTCACATTTTTCCACTTCGGACAACGAAAAGATTGAAACCGAAACCGGATATACCCATCAAATGCCCCTTTACTGGCTCTCTCCGGTGGAGAACAAAAATTTCAAGGGCTTTCAGTCCGTCCTCAAGGGAAATAATATCACAATACCCGACAGGGTGGTATTCTCAAATTGGAAACGGCTGAGTGAAGCCCTCTGGAATATAGAAGTCCAGGGCAGACGAAACTTCAATCTGCTCCCTTATTCGATCAACGATTCCGCGGTTGCCCAGTTTTACAATCCCATAAAAATCGCATCAGGGGCAAAACGAAGCATCACGGCACTGTTCGGAGCCTACAATGATAAAACCTTTGCCCTCGAAGAGCGTATCGTTGAGGCCTCAATTTCCGACACCCTGGATGAGACAGTCGCCGTGTCAATGGATACAAGCACCTCCGATTTGCGTGAATTGGCCCGTCAGGACCTCATCGCCGCAGATGACATAATCGCGAATATCGACAGTCTTCTTTCTTTTCCCGAAGAGATCACACAAGAAAAAATTGAGGTAATAAAAAAGTCCCTGAGCACTCTTAGCGCCAGGAAAGAGCAGTACAGAACCTCTGAATAAATCAATCGGAGAACGGGGAATGGGTGGGAACGATCTCAAAAAAGCGGAAAAACTCTTTCGTCGGGGCAAATATACCCAGGTCCTGCAGTTGCTCGAGGCTCAGATTTTCAGGTATCGACAGGTCTATCGGTTCTACCACATCCTCGGTATGTCCTGCCTCCACACGGGTGATTTCAGCGGCGCAGCCTCGTTTCTTCAAAGGGCATTGAGTATACGTCCCGGTAGTGTGAACACCCTTCTCGGTCTGGGTGTGGTTCATCTGAAGCAGCAAAAAACATCGGAAGCCCTGCAGGACTGGTTTGAGGTGATCGATCAAGATCCAAAAAACAAATATGCCCGTCGCGGTCTTGACGCGGTAAAAAAATACGGGGATCCTGACCGTCTTGTCGAATTCATCGAGGGAAAACAGATCGAGCGACTTATTCCGGGAAAAAATAAGCTCTCCCCGGGAAAAATCACCCTGCTCATCACGGTAGTGCTTATTGGAACGGCCTTTTTACTCTTTCCACTGTACAGCTCATTTTTTTCCTCCTTCTCTATAACAACGCAGAGAAACGAACTTTCGACTATGGACCTTCATGTGGATGTATATAAGGCCCAGGAAAATTCAGATACCCCTGTTCCTTCCTATGACATGACGTCATCCGAGCTGCGCAAAACCTATGAACGAATAATCGATTATTTCAATAACTACGAAGACAACCGCGCACAACTGGAAATAAACAGGATACGGAGGTCCAACGCCTCGGAAGAACTGAAAATGAAGGTGGGCCTTCTGGAAGGTTATATACGCACTCCGAGTTTCGATACTTTTTCCCACAACTATCCTTTCAACGAGGTGCGAAAGGAGCCTCCACTTTACGACGGATGCTTCGTGATATGGAGGGGAAAGGTAAGCAACCTGATCATCGGCTCCGACCTGATACAATTCGATCTTCTCGTCGGGTATGAAAACGAAAAAACCCTTGAGGGGATCGTACCGGTTCACATGGACTTTGCGGGAAAGGTGAATCCCGCCCATCCTATTGAAGTACTCGGCAGAATAAGAATTGAAAATGATGCTATACTTCTTGACGCGGTATCTATACACCATTTTTTAGAAAAAGGGGACTAAACGGTGAGGGCGGTTATTCAAAGAGTAAGAACCTGTTCTGTTGAAGTAGCGGGAAGTACGGTGGGAAGAATCGAAAAGGGTCTGCTGGTATATCTGGGTGTAGAAAAAGACGATGAGAGGGAGGACCTCGACTATCTGAAAGACAAAATACCGGGTCTCAGGATTTTTTCAGACAGCGACGGCAAGATGAACCTCTCCGTTCGCGATGTGCTTGGAGAAATTTTAGTGGTGTCCCAATTTACTCTCTGCGCGGACACCAGAAAGGGAAAAAGACCCTCCTACAATCCTGCCGCCTCTCCTGAGATGGGAGAACAGTACTACAATATGTTCGTAGACGAAGTCAGAAAAACAGGTATAAAAGTTGAAACCGGACGTTTCGGTGCAATGATGGATGTAAAATACGTGAACGAAGGACCCGTCACCATCCTCCTTGATTCAAAACGACTGTTTTAATGACCCCAGGGACTTCTAAAAGAAGCATAGCTGTTATAAAATAAGAATTGCCGGGGTTTCATAAAAAGTCTGATTTAGTTACATTTAATTTTGAAGCTACGATGAAGAAAAGACAATAGTATAGAGTAGGGCAGACTAACTATTCTGATGTCCTATGGAGGATATATGGCAAAGAAAAGTACGGGTGCGCAGGAAAGTAAGGGTACGACCGGAGAAAAACAGCAAGCACTGGAAGCCGCACGACTTCAGATCGAAAAACAATTCGGAAAGGGTTCCCTGATGAAGCTCGGCGCGGACAGTCGTGATACGAGTATAAGGGTGATCCCTTCCGGATCCATACTTCTTGATTCCGCCCTGGGTGTAGGCGGTTATCCCCGGGGAAGGGTTATTGAGATTTACGGACCCGAGTCATCGGGAAAGACCACTCTTGCGCTCCACGCGATAGCGGAAGCACAGAAGAACGGGGGAATCGCCGCTTTTATCGATGCGGAACACGCCCTTGATCCGGTATACGCGCGTAACCTGGGTGTGAATACCGATGAACTTTGGGTCTCACAACCCGATACCGGCGAGCAGGCCCTGGAAATCGCCGAATCCCTTGTGCGTTCCGGCGCGGTTGACATAATAGTCGTGGATTCCGTTGCCGCCCTCACTCCCCAGGCGGAAATTGAAGGCGAGATGGGAGATTCCCATATGGGACTCCAGGCCCGTCTTATGAGCCAGGCCTTGAGGAAACTGACGGGGACGATTTCAAAATCCGGTACGAGCCTCATTTTTATCAACCAGATCAGAATGAAAATAGGAGTAATGTTCGGCAACCCCGAAACTACCACGGGAGGTCGAGCTCTTAAGTTCTACAGCTCCGTGCGTCTCGAGGTCCGGCGGATCGAGACTATTTCAAAGGGTACCGATGACGCAATTGGAAACCGTGTAAGGGTGAAGGTCGTTAAAAACAAGGTTGCCGCTCCCTTTAAGAAGGTAGAGATGGAAATCATGTTCGGAAAGGGAATCAGCGCGAGCGCGAGTCTCCTCGACGCGGCTCTCAAGCTGGAAATCATTTCCAAGAGCGGAAGCTGGTACTCCTATGGTGAAGAGCGGATTGGTCAGGGCCGTGAAAACGCAAAATCTTTCCTTGAAAACGAGCCGGAAATAGCAAAGGATATCGACCTGCAGGTACGGAAGGTGTTTTTTCCCGAACGTTACAGAGAGGATCTTCCCAAAGAACCGGAAAAAAAGGATAAAGAGCCTAAACCAAAGGAAAAAGAGGCCGCCGCCACCGTAACGGAACAGGAAAGCCCCGGGGATAAAGAACTTTTTTAAGGTATGGGTATGCAGGAATCGTCAGCGGTGCAGGAGGAGATCCCTCAAAACAAACACAAGTTCAAGCTCAACCGCTTTGAAGGTCCCCTGGACCTTCTGCTTTTTCTCATTCGCAAGAACGAGATTAATATTTACGATATACCTATTTCCCAAATCACCGAGCAATACCTCTCTTATATCGAACTGGCCGAGGATCGGGGCCTGGAAAACCTCACCGATTTCTACCTTCTCGCGGCAACACTCCTGCATATCAAATCCCAAATGCTCCTTCCGATCGAGATAGATTTCGGCGAAGAGCCCGAAGATCCCCGCAAGGAGCTTGTGGAGAGACTGATTGAATATCAGAAATACAAAAAACTGACGGAGATCATGGCGGAAAAAGAAAAAAAGTCGGAATGGCTTATTGAAAGAAAAAAAATACAACCGGCCCTTCCTTTTCCCAACGATGACGAATCCTGGGAAAAAATCGATGTGTGGGACCTGCTCAAGACCTTTTCCCGGATGGTCGATACCCTCTCAATGGAAAATGTGATCGACCTTCATGAAGAGATAACCGTCAATGAGAAGCTTGCCCTGATCTACGAGCTTCTTGAAACGAAGGGTGAATTCGACTTTACCGACCTGATCACCAGGCCCAATATTCCGATGGACATTATCTGTTCATTTCTGGCAATTCTCGATTCAGTCAAATCCAAACTCATTGGGATTTTTCAGAATAAACTTTTCGGAGATATCAAAATCAGGGCTCTCAACACGAGTACCGGAGTAGGGGGATGAAACTGGAACGCGAAGCAGCACTTGTTGAAGCAATACTTTTTCTCGAAACAGAGCCCATAGAGCTCGACAAACTCGCGCGATACGCCAATCTACCGCGGGAAATCATCGATCGTGTACTTCTGGAACTCAAGGAAGAATACGCAGGGGAAGGTCATGGAATAGAGCCCGTTGAAATCAGCGGGGGTATACAATTTTCACCGAAAGAGGAGCTTTGGGAGTACCTCAAGGAGCGATACGGCAAGCGGAATGAGAATCGTCTGTCCAGAGCGGCCCTGGAGACCCTGTCGATTATCGCCTATTCCCAGCCGGTGACCAGGCCTGAGATAGACAACATCAGGGGGGTCGCGTCGGGTCCCATGGTCAAACAGCTGCAGGACCGTGGGTTTGTAAAAATCGTCGGCAAAAAGGACGTACCGGGAAAACCCGTACAATACGGAACCACGAAGGACTTTCTCAAGACCTTTCGTCTCAAGAGTATTGCCGACCTCCCGGACCTCGAAGAGCTCGACAGGGAGCGATTCGAACTTGAAAGCGATGAATCAGGAAAATAAGGAATCCCAACGGATAAGGCTGCAGGTCTATCTGGCCAGATGCGGTATCGCCTCACGAAGAAAGAGTGAGGAGTATATCGCGTCGGGACGGGTGAAAATAAACGGGGTCACGATCACCGCTCCGGGAACGAAGGTTGCTTCCTCGGACGAGGTTAGATTTGACGATCGTCTGGTGAAGCCTGAAGAGAAGCTTCGCCACCTGGTTTTGAACAAACCCGCCGGTTATCTTTGTTCGGACTACGACGAACAGGGTCGTCCCCTCGCTGTGGATTTATTAAAACCTCACTTCGATGAACGACTTTTTTACGTGGGAAGACTGGATTTTCTTTCCGAGGGTCTCATCTTTTTTACCAACGACGGTGATTTCGCCATGAAAGTGAGCCATCCCTCCACGGAAGTCGAGAAGGAATACAGAATCGACAGCTTCGATCCCGTGTCTGAGGACATTCTTGAGGCTTATATCAATGGTATCCAGGTGGAAGGGGTAGATTACCGTATCAAGAATTACAAGATATTTAACCCGTACCTTGTACATATCACCCTGATTGAGGGTAAAAACCGTGAGATTCGTCGGCTCCTCGGCCATTCCGATATAGGCATCCGTCGTCTTACCCGTGTGAGGATTGGTTCGGTAACTATAGAAGGGCTGAAAACGGGATCTTTCAGAACCCTTTCAAGCCATGAAATTGAAATTTTCAGGAAGGGAAAAAACATATGATTGTGGCAATCGACGGACCCGCCGGGGTTGGAAAAAGCAGCATCGCAAAAATAATAGCCCAAACAATGGGAATGCACTACATAAATTCAGGGAACCTCTACCGGGGGATCACCTTTCAGATCCTCAAAAAATATCCAAACGGTTTTTCCCGTGAAGATGAGAAAGACCTTGTGAAGATAGCCGTGGAGTGTAATTTCGACCTGCGCGACGACTCACTTTTTTTGAATGGTTCCAATATTGAAAAGGAACTACACACGGACAGGGTGGATGCCTGGGTAGCACAGGTCTCCTCGCTTGTTGAGATTCGCGGTATTGTCAATACCCACCTCAGAACACTCGCGGGTCAAATGGATTCCGTTGTGGAGGGTCGAGACATCACCACGGTCGTATTTCCGGATGCCGAAGTCAAAATTTTCCTCGACGCATCGGTTGAAACTCGTGCCAAAAGACGGTATCATCAGGGTACCAGCAGTTTAACATTTCATGAAATAGCGGAAAGAATCAGACAGAGAGATGAGCTGGACCGGAACAAGGTCGAGGGGCGAATGAAAATCGCCGACGACGCGATCTATTTGGATACATCGGACTTGACCATAGATCGAGTTTGTGAGAAAGTGATAAATAAAATTCAAAAATCGGTAGAATAAGTATAGTAGCAGGAGATATGTGGTAGTGATGACTGAGAAAGAACCTGAAGCAACAACAGACATTCAATCATCCCTTCAGGAGGAATACCTTAAGAGCCTTGAAGATCTTGAAGAAGGCCAATTAATAGACGGTACTGTTGTGGAGGTCACTCCGGAACATGTTTTTGTCGATGTGGGGTATAAATCCGAAGGGAAAATTCCCGTTGATGAGTTCAAAACCCCTCCAAAACAGGGAGACACGGTATCCGTTGTACTGATTCGCAAGGAAGGAAAGGGCGGACAGGTGGTGGTCTCGAAGAGCAAAGCCGATGTCCGCAATTTTTGGAAGGACCTAAGGAACGCCCATCAGGAAAATGAACCTGTGCAGGGGAAGTTCGACAGACATATCAAGGGCGGTTTTGAGGTTGATCTGGGTCATGATGTTCGCGGGTTCTGTCCTTTTTCCAAGGCGGATATTGTTCGTGTGGAAGAGCCCGAAGAATATATCGGGAAGGAAGAACAATTCCTGATAGACAGACTTTACAGCAGCAACAAGCTGAAGATCGTGCTTTCCCGCCGGGGATTCCTCGAAAGGGAGACCGATCGAAAAAAGAAGGAATTTTTTGAAAACACCAGGATTGGCGATACGGTAGCAGGCACGGTCAAAAGTTTCACCTCCTTCGGTGCCTTTATCGATCTCGGTGGATTTGACGGGCTTCTTCATATTAACGATATGAGCTGGGGCCATGTAACCAGACCGAAGGACTACGTGAAGAAGGGACAGGAGATCGAGCTGAAGGTGATCCACCTTGATCCTGAAGAACAGAAGATCAATCTCTCCCTGAAGCATTTTTCACCGGATCCTTGGGTTGAATTTGAGAATAAATACCATATCGACGATATCGTGAAGGGAACCGTCACCAAGCTGACCGATTTCGGCGCCTTCGTGGAGCTGGAAGAGGGGGTTGAAGGACTGGTCCATGTATCTGAACTGTCCTGGGTCAAAAGGGTCAACCATCCGAAAGAGGTCGTCTCCGTGGGTGATGAAGTTGATGTCATGATTCTCTCGTACGATATTCAGCAGGGAAGAGTCTCCCTCGGTATCAAACAGGTTTTACCGAACCCGTGGGAGGATATACAGGAAAAATACCCTGTGGGAACCCGCCTGAAGCGAAAAGTGGTGAAGATAACCAACGCAGGTGCCTTCGTGCAACTTGAAGAGGGAATAGATGGTTTTCTGCATTCGGATGATCTGTCCTGGACAAAAAGGATAAAGAATCCCTCCTCCGTTCTTACGGTAGATGAAGAGATTGACTGTATTGTGATCGATGTGGATCCGGAATCCCATCGCGTCCGTCTTGGTGTCAAACAGCTGAGCGAAGACCCGTGGAAATCACTACAAAATTCCTATCCCAGGGGAAGCACCATCGAAGGGGTAGTAACCTCAGTGACCGATTTCGGTGTGTTTGTGAAGGTGGCTGGAGATATCGAAGGCCTCATCCACAAGTTTAACCTTCGCGCTCCAGGGGATGAGACCCCAGAAGAAGACGTACTGGGCAATTTCAACCCCGGCGACGCGGTGAAGGCGATTGTACTTGATGTGAAACCGGGAGCACAAAAACTCTCTCTCTCCATCAGGGAATACCAGAAGGGTGTTCAGAAAAAGGAGATCTCCAAGTATATCCACGACGATGAAGATGAATCGACCGTGACCTTCGGAGACCTTCTCAAGGAAAAGGGGGCCGACTCATTCGATTCATAGTATGCTTAATTCGATAGTCGATGCGGAGAAGCTCAAGACCCTGATCGAAATCACCACACTCATTAATTCTGATATTCACGATGGGCATTCCCTTTTAAACAGAATACTCGATGCCGCGACGAGACTCACCGATGGTGAGTCCTCTTCACTGCTTCTCGTTGACAAGGAAAACAAAAAACTCTTTTTTGAAATAGCAACAGGGCCGAAGGGACCGGCGGTAAAAAACTTTACCCTCAACATGGGTGAAGGGATAGCCGGATGGGTGGCCCAAAATAATACATCTCTCATTGTCAACGATGTTGATCGGGATAACCGTTTTTTATCTGAAATAAGCCATAAAATAGGCTATCCCACGGAGTCAATACTCTGTGTTCCCATGCGGCTCAAGGACAGCTGCATTGGGGTAATAGAGATTATTAACAAACAAAGCAGCGGACTGTTCACGAACGAGGACTTACAGTGGCTTGAACTGTTTGCCGGCCAGGCGGCTCTCACAATCCAGAACGCCAAGGAATACTCAAAAATCCAGAATGAAGTTTATATTCTTCAGGACAGGGTAAAACAGGAAAGGGGTTTTCACACCTTTGTCGGTTCAAGCAAGATCATACTTGAGAAGATGGATATCGCAAAAAGAGCGGCAAAGACAAACTCTTCGGTACTGATCACCGGTGAAAGTGGAACCGGAAAAGAGCTTTTCGCGGAGCAGATCCACCTTATGAGCAATCGTTCGGAACAACCTTTTGTACGGGTGAACTGCGCGGCCCTTCCGGCGAACCTACTCGAAAGCGAGTTGTTTGGACATGTAAAGGGGGCGTTCACCGACGCCGTTCGCGACAGAATTGGTCGCTTCGAGCTGTCCGACGGCGGTACCATCTTTCTCGATGAGATCGGAGATATACAACCTGAACTTCAGGCGAAACTCCTCCGGGTGATCCAGTACAAGAGTTTTCAGAAAGTCGGGGCAAGTGAGCCGATCTTTGTCGATGTGAGAATTCTCGCAGCTACGAACAAGGACCTTGAGCAGGAGGTCGAAAGTGGACAGTTCAGACGGGACCTATACTACCGTCTCAACGTACTGCCCTTTCACATACCGCCCCTTCGAGAACGACCCGATGATATTGAGGAGTTGGCTGATTTTTTCCTGAAACGCACAAACAGGGAAACAAATAAACAGGTGAAAGGTTTTTCCACCGAGGCCGT
Source organism: uncultured Sediminispirochaeta sp. (assembly GCA_964545955.1). Taxonomy (GTDB): domain Bacteria; phylum Spirochaetota; class Spirochaetia; order DSM-16054; family Sediminispirochaetaceae; genus DSBN01. The sequence goes on along the minus strand of CAZJIN010000010.1, from coordinate 4,711 downwards.
TGATATGTTATTATCTTACAACTGGCCGGGGAATGTTCGAGAACTTGAGAATGTAGTAGAGAGGTCCGTAGTACTTTCCCAGGATAATCTGATTCAGGGCAAAGACCTTCTTCTGAGGACCGACAACCCCTTGCTGGAGAACACCTATTCGGGCAAATCTTTGAAAGAGGCGTCCAATTTGTTCAAAAAGCATTTTATTAGAAATGTACTGGAATCCCATAACTGGAACCAAACTGAAGCTTCCAGGGCACTGGATATCCAGCGTACATATCTCTCCAAACTGATAAAAGAACTGGAAATAAGAGAATAAGGAGCAACTGAGAATGTCCGACATCAAACCAAAATCTGAAAAAAAAGACCTGAAAAGCGCGCTGTCCCTTTTTTTATTTAAGTACAGAATTGTGTTTCTCGTTTTGATATCCGTCATACTGATTTTTGTTCTGGGAGTCGCCGTTTACACCGGTGTACATCAGAACCGTGTCGAAAAATCGGCAATAGCCGCGGAAGAATTGCAGCAGCTCTTTGAAGACTGGTCCGCCGCGCCGGAAGAAGAAAAGGCGGAGAAGGAAGAGCAGCTTATCAGCGCGGCCGAGGACATCCTGGATTCTTTCAAAGGTATGTACGCGGCTCAGAGGACGAGAATAGTCCTGGGACGCGTGTATTATCAGAAAGAAGAGTGGGACTCCGCCATAGAACAGTACACAGCTCTTGCGGACGATTTTCCCAGAAGCTACCTTGCGCCGGTCGCTCTGATGAGTGCCGCCGTAGCCCATGAACAAGAGGGCGCGAATGGGGAGGCAATCTCCCTGTATCAGAGGGTTCGGGAGAACTACTCCGAAAGCTTTCCCGATGTATCCTACGCCCTTTTTTCTATCGGTCGTCTCTACGAAAAGGACGGGGAAGTCGACGCGGCCATTGAAGCCTACAATGAAGTGGTGGACAATTTTTCATCAAGTAGTTGGACAAATCCCGCACATAACCGTATAATTTATCTTGAAGCTATGAATTAAAGACCCAATACGAGGGGGAGGCGAAATGCCGCAAGAGCCCGGGAAGATCAAAAAGAGATCAAAATTTTTTGAGGCACGTTATTTCGGATTTATTATAGCCCTTTTTATCATTCTACTTTTCCTCGGGCTCGATGCCGGTACGAATATCTTCGAAAACATGGAGACTAAAATTCTCGATGTGCATTTCAGGTACAAGGACCTTTTCAAGGGACAGGAAGTGCAGGAGGGTGTTCAGGTCATACGGAAGAATCCAAAGATTTCCGATGATATTCTTATCGTGGGAATTGATTTTCGCTCTTTAAGCCGTATAGGCCGATGGCCTTTTCCCAGGTATACCCATGCTGATCTACTCAATACGTTCACTAGAATCCAGGACCAGCAATCCAGGGAGAGGGCTGTTTTTTTGGATATATTCTTCAATGAACCCGCGGATATCGCCGTCAACGACGGTATTCTGATCGACAGTATTCTGCAGAACAATCGTGTATTTCTCGAACCGATTCTTGACGAAGTTCCTCCTCCCTCGGATAAGGCCGATGATTTTCTCCAGAGATACAAAGCTCTCACGGAGAACTACGGAGAAATCACCCGTATCAGTGGTCCGTGGGAGGAAATGATTCCCTTCTTTGGGATACAGCCTCCCCTGAAGCCCTATTCACAGGTAGCAGCGGGATACGGACATGCAAATTACATCAAGGATATAGATGAGATCTTCCGCCGTCAGCCCCTTGTCGCGAAGTATTCGGAAAAGATAGAAGAGATGCCCTTCCGAACACTCAATGTCGGTACGGAAATCGACCGTGACAATTTTGAACGCCTCGCCTGGATGGACATGGACGGAAAGCAGCATCCCATCGCGTACCCCGTCACCGATGCCGCCCTCGACAAACTGCTCAACCGACTTGAAACGGACGCACCTGTAAAAAATGTCGACACGGACAACGACGGCCAACCCGATGATTCATACTACGTGGTGCACAAATTCAAAGACCATTTTGTACCTGCTATCACCCTGTCCCTTGCCCTTGAGTATTTCAACAAGGGGCTTGAAGAGATTGAGATCGTCCTCGGTGAATATATAAAAATCCCCGAACCCCAGTATTTCAACACTGAAAAGGGAGTCTGGGAAGCCTATGAACTTGAGTCTTTTCCGGCGGAGATCGATGAAGAGGGCAATATCACCAGTGAAGCGGTAACACGTGTGGTGGATGAGATCTCAATTCCCATAGATGACCAGGGAAGTATGCTTGTCAATTTTATGGGTCCACCATCCTTCTCAACTCCCGGAGCCAGGCAGACTTTTCCGGTGAGATCTTTTGTGGGCTATTCCGCCAATCCCCCCGGCCCCGATCCGAATGTGTGGCCCCGGACTCGTGCTCTTGACAACAAAATAGTCATGGTCGGTTCTTTTGCCCGGGGCATGGCGGCGGACCACAAACCGACTCCCTTCGGACTGATGTACGGTGTTGAGGTCCACGCGAATGCCCTCAATACCATTCTGATGGACAATTTTCTCATTGATGTTCCCCTATGGATGAACCTCACCGTCTTGATCGTATTCGTCCTTGTTGTTGCATTTTTTGCCTCGAGATTGTCCACACTGTGGACCTTCATCTCAACGCTTGTTCTGCTTCTCGCCCTGTTTATCGCCACATCCATCATATTTGACAAACAGGCACAGATATTGAATTTCTCGGAACCTGCGATGGCCGCGATTTTTACCTTTCTCTCTATTGTAGTCTACCGTGAAATGACTGAGTCGAGGGACAAAAGAAGAATCCGGAATATGTTCGGAACCTATGTCAGTCCTCAAGTCGTAGATCAGATCCTGGACAATCCTCCCGAACTAGGCGGAGTCGACAAGGATATCACGGTGTTCTTTTCGGATATTCGCGGATTCACGACGATTTCCGAAAGCATGACCCCCCAAGAACTGGTACAGATACTCAACAAATACCTTACTGCAATGACCGATATCGTTCTGAAGTACGAGGGAACCCTCGACAAATACGAGGGCGATGCCATAATGTGTTTTTGGGGCGCTCCATTGCCCCAGGAGGACCACGCGTTGCGGGCATGCAAATGCGCCGTTGAACAAATAGAAGCACTTCGTGATCTCAACAAAAATCTCCCGATGGATATTTCCCTCGATATCGGTATCGGCGTCAATTCCGGTCGAATGACCGTAGGAAATATGGGATCCATGCAGCGTATGGATTACACACTGATCGGTGACAACGTGAATCTCGGGGCCCGTCTGGAGGGTACTAACAAACAGTATCAAACCAATATCATCATCAGTGAAAATACCTACGGACTTGTGAAAGACCAGGTTATAGCCCGGGAGCTTGACAATATCCGCGTGAAGGGAAAAAACAAACCCGTACAGATCTACGAACTTATAGATATAGTCGGGAACCCCAAACTTATCGGGGGAATTCCGAAGAGTGGTGATGCCGGTCTGGGAGAAGGGGCGGAAGAGTAGGGGAGACGGTACGTTTTCTCCGAACCGTATTCGGAAATACAGGAATGGGAATACACACAGAACATCTCACACTCATTACAATTGTCCTCTTCATTTTTCTGCCAGGCTGTGGGATACCTGACTACCCCTATTTGTATCCACCTGAGAGTTTAGATGTAGAAAATCAGATAGGTTTTGTTCACGACCCCGACAACGATCCAGGGGTCTTCGAAGGTTATGAAATCTACTATCGCATCTACCAACAGCCGATTGACGATACCGATATTGACACAAAAATATTGAGTGATATGAACGGATATTTTAACAGTACCGCTAGTTTTATCAACATCAGCAATGAGGATTATCCTGCTAATGTGTGGTATCGCAGGGTTGTGATTACCGATACCGAAGATAATATACTGGATTCAATACCCCATCTAAATGTATCAGCTGCTGATTGTCAGACGGAATTTGATGTTGAACTAACCAGGGATCAGACAGGCTTTATGTACTTTCAGTTTTCCCTCGATTATTCCGGTTATAATTTAAGAGGCTACAGCGATATTGTCGGTGGCGATCCTGTTGAACGTCGCCTGTTTTCCCGTGAGGATTTTCTTCTTTCCAGGAATACGGAAGATCCGGTAATAGGTAATGATATTGACGTGACGGGTCCGCTGGATATCGCTTTTTTTGCGGTACCCTACGGTTCGGATGATGTAAATCCAGCGCCGATCTACGCCAACGGAACCTCATCGGACATGTTGTATATTGGGAAGTTATCTTTAGATTAATTATTAACTGTATATTATTTTACAACGGAGCGAGCAATGGTAAGCTACTATTTTAACATCGGTTTGATCTACTTCATTATCGGTTTCGCCACGGCTATTATCACGTACTTTGTTTTTAAAAAGGACGTGATGGGTCATTTTGTCGGGGCTTTGATAATCGGCCTCATTGGTTCTTTTCTCGGCGGCGCGCTGGAGTATTTCCTTGCGGATATTATCAAATACCTCACCAATATCAACAACTCGGTAAACATCTTTCCACCGCTCATTGTGTCGGGACTTCTATTGTGGATTTTTGTGAAAGCCGGAGGGAAGGACAGTTCTAAAGAATGATATTATTTTGTATTTTTTGTACACTTTATTAACTTCTGATAATATATATTCTGTCTACTTTACGGCGTATTATGACTTTTATATGAATTATAGGAATATCATCAATATCACAGGGA
>CAZJIN010000009.1:0-17183 GCA_964545955.1 uncultured Sediminispirochaeta sp. | reverse complement strand
AATCCCCACCCTGGGGATCTGCCTGGGTATGCAAATCATGGTGATCGAATATGCCCGGAACGTACTCAATTTCGAGGACGCGGACAGCACCGAATTCTCTCCTTCCACGAAGCACCCCGTCGTCAGTCTCCTTGAGGAACAGGTGGATGTCAAACTGTACGGCGGTACCATGCGCCTTGGCCGCAGTGAAACCCTACTGAGAGAGAACACCAGGATTTTCGAGTGTTACGGGAAAAACGTCGTCTACGAGCGCCACCGCCACCGATATGAGGTTTCGAACACCTATCGGGAACAGTTGAGTGATGCCGCCCTGGTAATCAGCGGAGTCACACCGGAGGGGGCTCTCGTTGAATCGGTCGAGTGGCCTAAGCATCCCTGGGGAGTAGGGGTTCAGTTTCATCCGGAATTCACCTCAACTCCCATCACGCCCCATCCCCTCTTCGCGGGATTTGTGAAGGCCGGCATGGAAAATTCGGGGAGAGATGTACCTTAAGCCCTTTTTCACGCTGATAGCTGCAGCCATCCTCTTCGGCTCCTGTAGCTTCGACTATGACCAGGCACAGGTAGCCGAGGATCTCTCCGAAAAAATCCCCAACAGCATCATCCGCAACTACACCTATGTGGATGTGCGTCCGCGAAGCTCCTCCTTGATTATTTATTCCCGGGAGGCAAAATTGTTTCACACAAGCCGCAGGACCGAACTTACGGAGGTTTTTTTTCAGGAGATCGATACGGAAGGAAAAATAGTAACCGAGGGAGAAGCGGACCGTGCCGTCATTGATACCCGCAACGACAATGTAGAGCTCTATGGTTCTATTCGTTTCGCCGGTGCCCGGCAGGAAACGGAAATCATCGCCGAGTACCTGTTCTGGAACAACGAATCACGAATCCTGGAGGGCAAAAGGGATGAAGAGGTTGTTCTCACCCAGAGCGACGGTACTCAGATAAGGGGAAAGGGCTTCTCCATCGACACCCCCTCAAAGACAATAGACTTCAGTTCCCCCGTGGAAGGAACCTATGTATACTCCGAAGATGAAGATGAGTAAGAAAAGCAATCTCAGATCACTCCTTCAGCTGTTCTGTCTGTTGTTCCTGTCGGGATTTCTCTTTCCGGGCTTCCTGTCTGCTCAGGAAGGTGCCGGGGGGGAGGAAAAGAAAAACCCCCCTCAAAAGTTCACCTTCTCCGGAAACAGCACTTCAATCTCCTTCGCCGAGGGAAACCAGCGTACCATTCTGACGGGAGACGCGTTCATTGCCTCGGAGAACCTCGATATAGAGGCACAACGCATCGAGCTCTATGGAAAGGACTTCCGATACGCCCGATGTTCTGAAGATGTAAAGGTGAACAATGCCGAACAGAAAATTTCCCTTTCGGCACAGGCTCTCTTCTATGACAGGGACCTTGAGTTTCTCCGTATTCGCGGCTACACGGAAATGATCGACATGAACAATGAGCTGGTCATAAAATGCGGATACCTCGAACACTACGACCGGGAGGAGTATTCCATTTTCCAAATAGGTGTCCGAATCCTGAAAGCCACCGAGGATGGACGTATGGTGTGTCGTTCCGATTTCGCGCGGTATGACCGAAAGGAAGATCTACTGGAACTCACGGGCTCACCAATAGTATACTGGAAAGGCGACAGGTACAGCGCGGTCAGAATCACCATCAACCTCGAAAACGATGAAATCACCATGCAGGGAGATGTCGAAGGGGAGTTTACGTCGGAAAATGAGTCATCATAACCAAGAACCGGCTACCCTGAGGGTAGAGGGGCTGAAAAAAAGATTTCGCAAAAAACTGGCAGTCAAGGATGTCAGCTTTAGGATGCATTCCGGCGAGGTAGTCGGACTTCTGGGACCGAACGGGGCGGGTAAAACCACCGTTTTTTACATGATCGTTGGGTTCATCAAGGCCACTTCCGGCCAAATCTTCATGAACAACACCAACATCACCCACAGACCGATGTACCGTCGTGCCCTGGAGGGTATCTCCTATCTTCCCCAGGAGCCCTCGGTGTTTCGCAAACTCAGTGTTGAAGACAACATTTGGGCGATTCTCGAAACGAGAAAGGACCTCACCCAACAGGAAAAAAAACACAGGCTGGAGGAGCTGCTGGAGGAGTTTAACATCAGCTCCATCCGTTCCCAGGCGGCACACCCCCTCTCCGGAGGAGAACGACGGCGCACCGAGATCGCCCGCAGCCTGGCCATTGATCCGGAGTTTCTCCTCCTCGATGAACCCTTCGCGGGGATCGACCCTATCGCCGTGGCGGAGATAAAACAGCTTATCGGTAAACTTTCCCGACGGGGAGTGGGAATCCTCATTACAGACCACAATGTACAGCACACCCTCGCAATCACCCAGCGGTCCTATATTATCCACCTTGGAGAAATCGTCGCCCACGGGGATCGACAGGAAATCCTCTCAAATCCCATTGCCCGGGAGATCTATCTAGGCAAGGACTTTGAGATGCCCGAACCCTCAAATTGATCATCGAAAAGAAGGCCTCGCAAATTGACACCCCCTTCAATTGACAAATAGATGATCAAGGTCCATTATTAATGGAAAGAGGAGCACACGTGCAATACCAGAAACCGGTCCTGGTCCAACAGCAGAAACTCAAAATGAGCCCCCAGCTTTACCAGTCCCTTCAACTTATGGCCATGCCCATGCAGGACCTCAAGCTGAAGATCCAGGAAGAGCTCGAACACAATCCCGCCCTTGAACTGGTCACGGAGAAGCCCGACATTTCAATTGACGAAATGGACAGCCCCCGGAGTGAAGAATTCGATTATTTTGAAAACAGTTCCGACCCGGGATTCACCTCCGGATACGACCAGGAGGCCTCCGACTCGAAACAGAAATTCATCGAGGGTGCCCTCTCCAGGCCGGAATCACTGCAGGAACACCTTATGTGGCAACTAAGGGTCCAGCCCATCCCCGCCGATATGTTCAGGATTGGAGAGCAGCTCATCTGGAACCTCGACGAGAACGGCTTCCACCTTGAGGACCCTTTCAAGCATTTTGACGAAGATCAGCACGAATCCGTGAAGGAGATGGTCCACCTGATTCAGCAGTTCGACCCCCTAGGGACCTGCACTACAAACTACCGTGAATCCCTGATCGTACAAGCTGAACTCTCTTCAGAAGCCCCCCCGCATACGGAGGAACTGATAGAACAACACCTTGAACTCCTCGAACGGAAGGGTATTCACGAGATTTCTAAAAAAACTTCCATCCCTGAAGAAGAAATCACAGATATCCTAGAGTTTCTAAAAACCCTCAACCCCTACCCGGGCCGTCTCTACACCAAGGATTCCACGGTGTACGTGATTCCCGACGTGATGGTCCGGCGTGAAAAGGGGGAATTCAAGCTCTATCTCAATGATGAGGAAATACCGACCCTCGGGATCGATCCGTTCTTTTCACAAATTGATACGGGAGCGGAAGAAAACACGAAAAACACCCGTAAGTTCGTGAAGCAGAGCGTTCGCGATGCACGATGGTTTATCAACAGTATTGCCCAGCGGAATCAGACACTCCTAAAAATAGCCCGTACCATCCTGGAGTTCCAGCGCAAGTTCTTCCTCTATGGACCGAAACAGCTTGCCCCGCTCACCCTCAAGGATGTGGCCAACGAGGTCTCTGTTCACGAAACCACCGTATCGCGTATTGTAAATTCAAAATACATTCAGACCGAATGGGGCATTTACCCCCTCAAGTACTTTTTTTCAAACCAGGTCCCCGGAACCGGCAACAGCCGTTATTCCAAAGAAGCGGTGAAGGAGATAGTCAAAGAGATCCTCGAGGAGCACGCGTCGGAGGAAAAACGCCTCTCCGATCAGAAGATTTCCGATTATCTCAAAAAACGGGGCATCTCCATCGCCCGGCGCACCGTCACAAAATACCGTAAGGAACTGGACATCGACTCCTCGTACTATCGATAGCCAACAGGACAACGCCAACTGCCCATCCAGCCCCTCTTTTCCGGGAATCCTTGACAGGGATTACAACATATCAGAATTACCACCTCAAAAAGTTGACAGCGGCCCTCCGAGGCAATATGTTTTATTATAGAGTCTGAATGAGGAGGAACCTAATGAACTTTGAAATCAAAGGTGTTCACTACGATCTGAGCGACGCGACCAAGGAGTTCATTGACAAAAAGCTTGAGAGAATCAGTTTTGCCAATGAGTATATCATTGATCTCCATGTCACCATTACGAAAAACAGGCCCGGTTATTCGGCGGAGGCAAACGTGAATTTTCGATGGGGCCATCCCTCCCATGTAGGCGCAGAAGCACATGAACTGTACGAAGCAATCGAATTGATGATAGATAAACTGGAACACGTAGTACGCAAGGAAAAAGAAAAGGTAAAAGAACACTGACAGAACACTATCCGTATCAGAATTTACCTAGCTGAGGGCTTTTAGCTTTTCTCAATCGCCGCTTTCTGATATATTTTATATATCATGGATGCTTTTACCGTACTTGATCTGCTTGATCTCGACCTCAAAGAACAAAACGCGCTCAATCTGAAGTGCATTGGGGGACGTCCGGGGCTTGTTCGAACCATTCAGGAACCGGAGATCAACAGGCCGGGGCTAACCCTGAGCGGTTTTTTTGATGAATTCGCCTATGGGCGTATTCAGTTGTTTGGAAGGGGAGAAGAAGCCTACATCAACAAGATGATACGTGAGAACCAACTGCATACCCTGGAGAAGATCTTCTCTTTTCCCATTCCCTGCTCGGTTTTTTCCAATAAATATACACCCCCGAAAGAATTTATGGAAATATCCGAGAAGGCGGAATGCCCCGTATTGCAGACGGAACTCCCCTCCGGTGAATTTGTGCTGCGACTGATGAGGGCATTGAACGACATCTTTGCTCCAAAAGAGGTAACCCATGGGGTCCTGGTTGAGGTTTATGGAATAGGAGTTCTTCTTCGGGGATCCAGCGGGGTTGGCAAAAGTGAGACCGCCCTCGAGCTCATTGAGAGAGGGCATCGACTCATCAGTGATGATTCGGTCGAGTTGAAACGCATGAACGGGAACCTGCTGATCGGCGCGTCCCAGAACCAGGAACTCGGATACCATATGGAGATTCGAGGACTCGGGATTATCAATATTAGCCACCTTTTCGGAGTCGGAGCCATTCGTGACAAGAAACAGGTCCAATTACTGGTTGAACTTGAAGACTGGGATCCCGACAAAGTGTACGACCGCCTGGGATCTGGAAATACGAGAAAAGAAATACTGGGAGTAAGTGTGCCCTCCCTGGTAATCCCCGTCAAGCCTGGGCGGAATATTCCCATACTGATTGAGACCGCGGCGATGAATGAACGCCTGAAAAAAATGGGATATTTTTCCGCCAGGGAATTTAACCAGAATGTGTTAAAATGGTTGGAAAGTGAGAATGCCAGGAACCTCTATTTTGAAAAAAAGGATTCATTTTAAAACTGCAATGACAAGCAAAACCGTACAAATCAAAAATAGGGCGGGCATACACGCGAGACCCGCGGCACTGATAGTAAACACGGCGAATCAGTACGACTCGGATATCTATCTCGAAAAAGACACAATGCGCATAAACAGCAAATCGATCATGGGGATCATCACCCTCGGCGCGAGCTATAAATCAACTATCGCGATCGTGGCGGAAGGACCGGACGAAGTTGAAGCCGTTGAAGCGATAGAAAAACTGTTTGAAAACAGGTTTGAAGAAGAGTAAGTTTTTCTCAGCAGCATTATTCTTCCTCATGCTCCTTCCACTTCTCCCACGGGAGTCCGGTCTTCTTTGGGCTCTTGATTTCAAAAACGAATATTTTTCCCTGTTAGATTCCATTGAAATCACCGTAAGCCTCGAGGACCTTCCCCTGGAACAACTCAAAGATCTCCTTGCCGCTGGTGAAACGAGCAGAATCCGCTTCGAAGCCCGGCTTTTCCAGGAAAGAAGCGGTATACTTTCCCTTATCGGAGATCAAATGCTCGAAGCGAAAGAGAAGATCTACAGCATTCATTATGACCGACTCAGTCAGAACTTTGTTCTTCATACACCGTCGGGGGATACTTTTTTCAGATCCTTCGTCTCTCTTGTCCGCCCCCTCAGGTCGACGCATTTTACCTTCAACAGACGGGAAACCAAGGGGCATTACCTGGAAACCAGGGTGACTTTTCTCCCGCGAAAACTAGTCCCCCCCTTTAATCTGCTGGAAATCTTCTTTTTAAATAATAAGACCAGGCTTGAATGGAAAAAGATACCCCTCAACTATGACGAAGGAGGGCTGTGATGCAGCGAAGGCCCTCCCCACCGGTGAGTACGGTGGGACTGATCAGTATTATTCTACTGTATGTCACGCTGACGGTACTCATCCTCTTTTTTGCCCGGCAGTTGCTCAACGAAATCTCCCAGGGAACGGTCCTGGCAAGGTTCATTTTTCTCCCCCTCGCGGTTCTCCTGCCGCTCACACTTGTGGGGATGGTGATGTACAACATTATTCGCCTGGTGCAGCAAAGAAAAAAGGGACTACCCGGAAGCAGATTCAAGGTCAAGCTGGTCATTTTTTTTACTTTTATCTCTATTCTCGCGGCGATTCCCCAAGGGATCCTGTCGCTCAGCTTTATCCGAACGGCCATGGACTCCTGGTTCTCAAGTCAACTGAATACGGCAATCGAGGGGGGTCTGCAGATAGCCCTGGATTACAACCGAACAACGGTTGACGATCTCGAGGATTTTTCAAAAAACGATCTCCTTCCCCCACTGGTAAGGGATACTATTGACAGGCCCGATCAGTTGTGGAGTACCATCAACTCACTCTATCCGCCGATCGACGGAGTGCAGGTATTCACCAAAGAGGGGCAATCCCTCCTGTTCCGCGGTTCCCGGTCCGCCTTTATGCAGAAGATGCCCCCTTCCGGTATTTCGGGTATTCTTCCTCGGGAAAAAATCGGGACCGTCAGTATTGTTCGAGCGAGGTCTTCGACGTTCACACTGAACACACCGGAGGGGAATGAGGAGGTCTCCCTTGTGTTCAGCGTGATCCTCCCTTCCGGATTTGATAAAAAAGCCGAAAACCTCACCGCGGCACTCCAGATGTTTTCACAGTACTATGAATTCAGAAATACCTTCTTTTTCGCCCTGTTGGTGTTCTATTCACTCTTTTCATTCCCCATCCTTCTGTTGTCGATTCTCACGGGATTTCTGCTCAGCGATGAAATCACACGCCCGGTGGTACACCTTGAAGAGGCCATCCAGCGTGTGAGTAATGGAGACTTTTCATTCCGTATTCTGAGCCGTTCGGGGGATGAATTAAAAATCCTGGTCCAATCCTTCAACACGATGATCAGTGAGCTCGAACATTCAAGAAACGAGCTGCGCCAGACGGAAAAAGTGACCGCATGGCAGGAGATAGCCCAGCGAATGGCCCATGAGATTAAGAATCCCCTGACACCTATTAAACTATCGGCACAACGGATCCAACGTACCTACGAAAAACAGAGTCCGAACATGAAGCAGGTTATCGAATCCTCCGTTCAATCGATCACCGACGAGATCGATAATCTCACTGAACTGCTTGCTGAATTCAGAGATTTTGCCCGAATGCCGACCCCCCATTTTCAACCCACGGAAATAGTAGACTCAATCCTTGAAGTTCTTGATATCTATCAGGCCCAGTATTCCCGCGTGGAAGTGCGCACTCTAAATCTGAGACCGATGCAAGTCGCCATTGATCGATCCCAGATGAACAGGGTTTTTTCAAACGTGATAAAAAATGCCTTTGAAGCTATTCCCGACCAGAAGGGAACGATTTCTATCACTACAGACCTTGTAAGAAAAGGCCATACCCATTACTGTAGAATAAAGATAGAGGATTCGGGGGTCGGAATAACCCGGGAGCTTGAACAGAAAGTCTTTCATCCCTATTTCACCACCAAAGAAAACGGCACAGGCCTTGGACTCCCGATTGTTGAAAGAATCATCGCCGATCACCAGGGAAGAATATGGTTCGAGACAGAGGAGAATATCGGTACCACATTCTTTATTGATCTACCAATGGAGCAGGATTGATGAGTACAATATTGATAGTCGACGATGAACCCGGTATTCGCACGGTCCTCACCGACATTCTCGAAGACGAAGAGTACCATGTCCTCAGCGCAGCGGACGGACTCGAAGGCCTGGATATACTCAAAAATGAAACCATTGATATGGTGATTCTGGATGTATGGCTCCCCCACAAAGGGGGAATTGATGTCCTGAAAGAGATAAAAGAGCTCTACCCCGATCTGGAGGTGATTGTCATCTCCGGCCATGCCAATATCGATATGGCCGTGAAGGCGGTAAAGAACGGCGCCTTCGACTTTCTTGAAAAACCACTCTCCCTCGACAAGGTGATCAACCTCGTCCACAATGCCGTGGAAATGCGTACCCTCAAAAGGGAAAACAAAAAACTCCGGACCTCTCTCCTGCAGGAAGACGATATGATCGGTGAATGTCGTTCCATGAAAGACATTCGACAGCGCATCAAGCAAACCGCCGCGACCGCCGCGAAGGTGCTGATCACCGGTGAAAACGGAACCGGTAAAGAGCTTGTTGCCCGCGAAATTCACCGCAGAAGCGCCAGGGCTTCAAAACCCTTCATCGAAGTAAACTGTGCCGCGATTCCCGACACCCTGCTTGAGAGCGAACTCTTCGGTCACGAAAGAGGGGCCTTTACCTCCGCTCAGGACCGCCGTCGCGGCAAGTTCGAACTCGCCGGCGGAGGAACCCTTTTCCTCGATGAGATCGCGGACATGTCCCTCAGTTCACAGGCAAAGGTCCTCCGGGCCATCCAGGAACAGCAGTTCGAGCGGGTGGGTGGGGAGGAATCAATTCATGTCGATATCCGTCTCATCGCCGCCACGAACAAGGATATCAACCGTCAGATCGCCGAGGGCAAATTCCGGGAAGACCTATTTTTTCGCCTGAACGTTGTCCCCATCCACGTACCTTCCCTGCGTGAACGCAGCGAAGACCTGCCGAAACTGGTGCAATACTTCATGCACAAGTACAATAACCAGCCAGACCAGCCCCCAAAGTCATTCACCGACGACGCAATGGATCAGTTGAGAAAATATTCATGGCCAGGCAATATTCGGGAATTGAAAAATTTTATAGAACGTATTAATATTATGACCGACGAACAGGATATTGCGGCCGATCTGGTACACCATTTTCTGGGAGAAAAGAAGGTCAACTCGACCCCCTCGGACCTTCAGAAATATGTGGGAATGAAATTGAACCAGGCCAAAGCGGATTTTGAATGTCGTCTCATTGAACAGAGCCTCCGGGAATACGACTACAATATCTCACAGACAGCCCAGGCTCTGGGGGTGTATCCGAGCAATCTCCATGGTAAAATAAAGAAATACGGAATCGACAACAAAAAATGAAAAGAATGACGGAACGCCAGAAAGAGGTCCTCCATTTTATATCCCGCTATATCGAGGAACACGGATACCCTCCCACCATGAGGGAAATCGCCACCAACTTCGACATTTCAGTCAAAGCAGTATTCGACCACATCAAAGCCCTCGAAAGGAAGGAACAGGTCCGTTGCGATTTCAACCGATCCCGGGCGATCGAGCTCGTCGCCGTCCCTCCCCAACCGGAAAAGGAAATGATTGAAGTGCCACTCCTCGGCAACGTTGCCGCCGGAAAGCCGCTCTTTGCCGAAGAAAACTACGAGCGTATGCTCCATTTCTCTTCCAGTTCCCTGGGCACGGGCAAGCATTTCGCCCTCAACGTCCGTGGCGACAGCATGCAGGACGCGGGAATCCTCGATGGCGACACCGCTATTTTTCTCCAGCAAAACACCGCTTCCAACGGCGCGATAGTCGTAGCCCGGGTGAACGAAGAGGCGGTCACCCTTAAACGCTTCTTTCGGGAAAAAAATCGTATCCGACTCAAAGCCGAGAACCCGATCTACCCTCCCATCTATTCACAAAACGTCCAGATCCTTGGTACACTGGAGCTTATCGTACGGTATTACGATTAAACCGAGCCCCCGGCTTTCGACTACCTGCTGTGGTTACCGGCTTTGGCCCCGACCGTCGGCCCGGCCGTCGGCCCGGCTTTAGCCCCGAACATCGGCTGGATTTCGCAGTAAAGCCCGTCGGCTGAGAGGAGCCTTTTTATGCAAAAAATGACCCCCGCCTTCCTGCTCGTCGGACCCGAAGAAGGGGAAAAACAGGAATTCATCAAAACCGTCCAGAAAAAGTTCCAGGATTCTCGGAAGGACGAAACAGAAACCCATCGTTTCTACACTGGACAGACCCCGATTGGAGACATCATCTCCCTACTGCAGAACGGATCCCTCTTCGCGGCTTACAAGTTCGTCACGCTCCTCAATATTGATGAATTGAAAACAGCCGAATCAAAACAACTGGCCGAGTACCTCGCCCACCCGGAAAGTACCTCCACCCTCTTTCTGGTAACCCATGAATACCGAGCCCCCGCGGCCCTCACAAAGGCCGTCCCAAAATCTCAGCAAAAAACATTCTTTGAACTTTTTGAAAATAAAAAAAGGGATTGGCTCATACGCTATTTTCGTACCGCCGAGCTCCGAATTGATGACGACGCCATCGAGCTCGTCCTCGAGCTGGTAGAAAACAACACCCTGGAGATGAAAAACGCCGCGGACAAACTCATCCTCTATTTCGGCCCCGGCAGCACCCTGACGGGCGATGATATCGAGGAATTTATCTATCACAGCAAGGAAGAAAATGTCTTTTCCCTCTTTCAGAAGCTGGTCCGCCGTGACCTGGCCGGCTCGATTGAGATCCTTCACAAAATCATCCAGTCCGGTCAGACCAGGGGCGTCCAGGTCCTGGGCGGTCTCCTCTGGCAATATCGTCGGCTCCTCAAAATGTCCCGTATGCTCGATCGAAACTTTTCCCCCGACGACGCCCTGCGTGGCGCCGAAATCAGGGGCAAAGGCAACCAAAAAAACTACCTGGAAGCCCGCCGGAATTTCACCACCGGCCAGGTAGAGCACATAATCACCCTGATAGCGGAATTCGACAAAAAAGCGCGGGAACAGCGGGGGGAGATGGAGAGAATCATCCTGGAACACTGTATATACAAAATGACTTATTCCATGAATGAGAGGGAGTGAATTATGAAGAAGCCTGAAAGGAATCTGGTAGGGTACGGACGATCAGTTCCCCCGGCGAATTGGCCGAAGGGTGTGCGCCTGCCCATTTCACTGGTGGTCAACTACGAAGAAGGTTCGGAAAGGTCCCTGGCGATGGGCGATTCTGACCAGGAAGCAATGACGGAATGGGGCAGCTACCCCTTTCCCGAGGGAATCCGCAATATGGGGATGGAATCGCAGTATGAGTTCGGCTCACGGGTCGGTGTCTGGCGGGTTCTCGATGTGCTGCGTGAAACAGGGGTCCCTTCGACCTTCTACGCCTGCGCGCTCGCATTCGAACAGAACCCCGCTGTCGCGAAAGAAGTGGTGGAGAGCGGACACGCGGTGGTCAGCCACGGTTATCGATGGGAAGAGGTCTTCCGCCTCACCGAGGAGGAAGAGCGGGAGCATATCCGCCTCGCAGTGGAATCCCTGAAAAAAACAACCGGGCACAGGCCAATTGGCTGGTACTGCCGCTACGGATCCAGCGACCGAACCAGACGCCTGCTTGTTGAAGAGGGAGGTTTTCTCTATGATTGTGATGCCTACAATGATGACGTTCCTTACTTTGTAGAAGTGGAAGGCAAGCGCCATCTCGTAATACCCTATACTCCCGACAACAACGACTATTGCTTCTGGCATGCCCCGGGTTTCGTTACGGGCGATCAGTTTTTCAGCTATCTGAAGGATGCCTTTGACCAGCTCTATATGGAGGCGGGAAAGGGGATGGCACGGATAATGACGATAGGTTTGCACGCGCGTATTATAGGACGTGCCGGCCGGATTGGCGCACTGAAGAGGTTCATCGAATACGTTCAACAGCATGAAGGGATCTGGTTCACCACTCGTGACGAGATCGCCCGTTGGTGGATTGATCAGGCCGAAGCCTGATACGGTATACACTTCGTTGCGGCTCCGACGCTTTGGAAGACAGCAGGGAAAAGTACCTCAAGGACACCTCAAGGACACGAAAAAGCCGGCCTAACCGCCGGCTTTTAGGGACCATGACGATCTGCATCCTCGGATCAAAATCTGTCAGGTCTCACTGTTCGCTTTGTAAAATCTTAAAAAAGATCCTTGCGTTGCCGGATTAACTCCGGCTCTCATAGTAAGGTGGCGTCATAGGCTAACCTCCTCTGGGGAAGTATTATGTGGTTCATCCTCCTACTGATTTAAATTTAGTGCATAAAAACCCGGTTGTCAATTTTTTTGAGATAATATTTCAATAATTTTTTCAGCAGTCTTCAGGGGGATTCCCGCCTCATCAACTATCTGTGAAACCGTGGCTTCGCGAATTGATTCGATCGAGCCGAAGGCCTCAAGAAGAGCGCGGGCGCGCGTCGGACCGATCCCGGGAATACCTTCCAGGCTAGGGAGATTGATGTCCCTGCGGCGAAGGCTCTTGTTGAAGGTTGTGGCGAAGCGGTGGGTCTCGTCTCGTACCGCCTGGACCACGCGGAGACCCTCCGCTCCATCGGGGAGCCGAATCGGTTCGACCCTGTCGGGGGTGTAGATTTCTTCGAACTGTTTTGCCAGGGCGATCACGGGAATGTCACGAATCCCGAGGGTGTCCAGAACCCCAAGGGCCGCGTTGAGTTGTCCGCGTCCCCCGTCGATCACCAGAAGGTCTGGTTTTTCAAGCTTCTCATTGAGAACCCGGGTATAGCGACGGGCCACCGCCTCACGGATAGCCTCATAGTCGTCGATTTTCCCATTGAGACTCTTTATGTGAAAACGTCGGTAGTTCTTTTTGTCGGGATTCCCGTTATAGAAGGAGACCAGGGAGGCGACCGGGTATTTTCCCGAGAGCTGTGCGATATCAAAACCCTCGATACGACGGGGCAGTTTTTTCAGATTGAGGACCTGTTTAAGCTCTTCAAGACCGGGAATGTTCGCGACGGCCTTCAGGCGCCGATCAACATCCTGTCCGGCGTTCTCCGCGGCCATCCGCAGGATACGGGAATGACGTCCCTCTTCGGGAACCTGCAGATCTACATCGGCCTTGAATTCCTCTCTGAAAAAACGACGCAAAAGTTCTTTATCAGCGAGGGATATGGTGTAAATCACGTCGGGGAGTGCTTCGGGGTCCTTGTAATACTGGAAAAAAAACTGGGCGAAGGCATCCTCGTCCGAACCGAAGGACTCTGCCCTGTAGAGATCACGCCCGAGCATTTTTCCCGACCTCATTTGGAACACCGCGAAACTGTAGAGGCTCTCCCTGCGGGCCATGGCCACATAGTCGCGTTTTTCCATGTTGAAATCAACCACTTCCTGTCTGTTTCCAACTGTTCTGATGGCCTCAAGGGTATCGCGGATTTCCGCAGCCTTTTCAAAATTAAGCTCCGAGGCGGCGCGGTTCATTTTTTCATCGAGATCCCTGAGAAGTCCTTCAGTCTCACCGGAGAGAAGTTTTTTCGCCTGTTCCACGTGAAGACGGTACTCTTCCCTGTTGATTTTTCCGGTGCAGGGGGAAGCACAGCGACCGATGTGGTAGTAGAGACAGGGATGCTCCCTTTTCTTCAGGGGTCCACGACATTTTCTGAGGGGAAAGAGTTTTTCTATGAGCTCGAGATAGATATCGATATTGCCCACGTCCGTGTAGGGTCCGAAGTAACGGGACCCGTCCTGCACAATCCGTCTCGTACGAAAAATCCGGGGAAACTCCTCGTTGGTAATACGGATGGCGGGGTAGGATTTTCCATCCTTGAGGTTGATATTGTAACGGGGGCTGTTCTCTTTGATGAGGTTGTTTTCAAGGAGCAGCGCTTCGTACTCGTTCCCAGTCACAATGTATTCGATTGAGTCGATTTTGCTGACCAGGACCCGGGTTTTGACCGTAGGGGTCCCGGTAAAATAGGAGGAGACCCGTTTTTTGAGATCCTTCGCCTTACCGATATAGATGATGGTGCCCTTCACGTTTTTCATCAGGTACACCCCCGGAGAATGGGGAAAATCACCGACAGTTGTTTTTACAGCCTCATACATACTGTTTCAAGATACCCCCGTAAATGACGATAATACAAGAGATGAGAAGCAAAATTTTCACCTCCGCGGCAGTTTGTCTGTTCTGGGGAATTCTGTTGAACCCCCTTTATGCAGAGCAGAAACAGTTTACCCTGGGTTTTGAAGACAACTGGGACTCCGTTTCCGAGTTTGAGGGTACCCGGCTGGAAAAGGGGTTGCACGGCTTCCTGGATATCTCCCTTGACCATCGCCGGTATAATCCGGAAGACGTGCCTACGGACCTGCTGCTGCATTTTGAGGAGCCCTCTATTCTCGACGAGACGGGCCGGTACAGTGTGAGCAGTCGGAAGCCGATGGTCCTCGCGGGAACGGGCAGAATTGGTCAATCTGCAGTGGGGTTTTCACGAGAATCCGGGGGACTGTTACTGGAAGCTGTGGAAACTCCCGGAATCGATGGAGATGGCCCCTTGTTTCAACCGGGGGCACTGTGGGGAGATTTTACCCTGGAGTTCTGGATTCGCCCGGGATACCTGGAAAATGGGGAAAAACTCCTCCAATGGCAGGGACAAAGGCTTCTCTCGGGGCAACTTCAACTTCAGCGCCTGGAGTGCGAGGTAAGAAACAGGATGCTGATTTGGAATTTCGAGAATTTTTTCCTTCATCCCCAGTCGCAGGAGATCACCTTCTCTTTGAAGGGAAAACGTCGACTGGTACCGGACAGGTGGAGCCACCATCTCCTTCGTTTCAGGGCAGAAACGGGACTTCTTGAATACCTGATAAACGGCATACCGGAGGCTGTTCTCTATACCACCACCGACGGGACTTCACAGGGTAGCGTGATGCGACCTTATATAGGGAAAAGGTCCCGAGGCAGCTTCGAGATCGCGCCGGTCTATTCGGGGCTAATGGATGAATTTCGTCTTTCCCGCTACTTTGTGGAAGAGCCACAGCTGAGAAGGCTCTCCTCGGAAGGCGGAGAGGTGAAAATCGGACCCCTCAGTCTCGGAGAAGAGGGGTCAAAAATCGACTCGATAGAGATACAGGCAGATACTCCTCCCGGAACCAGTACTTACTATTATTACCGTCTCGCGGGTAGCCGTCCCGCCTTCGATATCGATGGCCCCGAATGGGTCCCCTTCACCCCAGGAGAAGAGCTCAACCCACCGACGAAAGGCTCTTTTTTCGAGGTAAAGTACATTCTTTTTCCGGATGGGGAAGGATTGAGGAGCCCGAGAATCTCAAATATGCGGGTGAACTACAGGCCGAATCTTCCCCCTCCCCCACCGGTTGGTTTGACGGCGGTACCGAAAAACGGGAAAATTCACCTGAGCTGGAGGGCTCTACAACAACAGGACCTGGGGGGGTATCTGGTGTACTACGGTGATTCATCAGGGGTCTATCGTGGAAATGAATCTTCCGCCGGGGCATCTCCGATAGACGCGGGAACAGCTACGGATATCACCCTCCCTTCGCTGGAGAATGGAAAGCTTTACTTTATCACCATTGCGGCATATGATACCGCCGGTCCCTCCCACAGGGGCCCTTTTTCACCAGAGGTTTCAGCCCGACCTTCCGCGTACTACGGAGAGTGATCCATGGATTTGCGCGAAAAATTTGAAATGGCCCAACAGGCCCTCTCCTTCTACGACTATGAACAGGCGGAAAAAATCGCCTGGCAGATAAGAGAGGAACGTCCCGATCTCGCGGCGGTGTATCTTCTCCTCGGCAATATTTATACCAATACCGATCGCCGACAGGACGCGGTCAGCGCCTATCAGCACGCGGTGGAACTTGAACCCGGCAGTATAGAGGGCTACAACAACCTGGGGATTGCCTTCAGGAAAACGGGAAAACTGAAGAATTCCCTCAAAGCTTTTGAAAAAGCCCATTCCCTCGCCCCTGAACGAGGGGACATCACCTACAACCTTGCGAACTGTCACAAGGAACTGGGGGACCTCGAGAGGGCGGAACAGATGTACCGCAGCGCCATCAGTCTGGACCCGGATTTTCTCATGGCGTACAACAACCTCGGAAACTTACTCCAGCACAGGGGAGACACGAAAGGGGCAATCCAGTTTTTCAAAAAAGGACTTGACCACGATCCCAACCACCCCATGCTTCGGTACAATCTCGGTATAGCCCTCGAGGGACAGGGACAGCTGGAAGAGGCTATAGCCGAATACCGTCGCAGCCTCAAGAGCAAGCCGGGTTGGGCTCGGGCGCTCAACAACCTTGGTGTAACCCTTCAGAAGACAGGCCATCTTCAGGAGGCCGAACAGTCTTTTCAGGATCTTCTCAAGGTTGATGAAAACAATGTACAGGCCCATAACAATATCGGAGTCCTTCTGGTCGCGCAGCAGAAGTATGACCAGGCGGGGCATTTTTTTCAAAAAGCCCTCACCTTCAACCCCGACTATAAAAATGCAGCCCTGAACCTCGGGAAACTCCATGTGGAGAGTGGTGACGAGAAACAGGCATTGAAGGAACTTCAAACGCTCGTCGCTCAAGACCCGGATAATCAGGAAATCAGGTTTGAACTCGCCACCCTCCTGTTCCGCAGTGGAAAGGTGAACGCCGCCCTCAACGAGACCATCTATCTCCTGCATATCGACCCGAACAACCCCGATTATCTTCTCATTCTGGGGAAGGCCCGTCGAAAACTCGGCTCCCACGCCAAGGCTATCCCCCCCCTGGAAAGGGCACTTCGCCTGCGCTCCGGTTTTGACAATGCCATGGTTGAGCTGGCCTACACCCTTTCCGATATGTCCCGACATGATGAAGCGGTACAGAGGCTGGAAGGGTATCTCGAAAAAAAACCCGACAACTACAACATTGAAGTGTGCCGGGCCGAAATAGAACTCGACCGTGGATCACTGGAGGAAGCCCGGGAACAATTTCAACGACTGAATGAACGCTATCCGAAAAACGAGCGCGTTTTGAAGGGACTCATGAACACCTATCGCAAGCTTGGGAACCGTGAAAAAGCCCTGAAAATTGCGGAAGAGCTGGTCCATCTCCTCGGAGATCCCCAGGAACATAT
>CAZJIN010000008.1:0-17191 GCA_964545955.1 uncultured Sediminispirochaeta sp. | reverse complement strand
AGACTATCGATCCAGTGGATCTCCGCATCCAGAAGGTGCTTCACCCTGTCGAAAGCGAGCATTACACGCTCCTTCTCCCGGACGGACTCCGGCATTTTCCGCTCAATAATTTGGATCTTATTCATGAGGTGTTCCCGGTAGTCCGCCATGCTGCGGGTGAACTCGTCATCACTCAGTACATCGGAGACTACCATTCCAACGGTAAAATCGTCGTGTATTTCCGCGGGCTCCTTGAGCATCTTCATCACCTCTTTCTTCAGCTCCCCCTGCCCTTCTCCGGTGATGGAGTACACCTTTCTCCTTGGGGAACCGTGCTCCTTCTCAAAATGTGAAACCACCAGTCCCTTTTTCTCCAACTTGTTGAGCAGGTTGTAGATGGAGGAAAAACCTATCCCCGCCCACTGCCGCATGTGATGCTTCTCGATGATTCCATCGAGCTGATACCCATAGTAGTCGCTCCTGTTCAGAAGCCGTAGCAGGATGATTTCTCCATGTGTCATGTTAGCTATTCTAATAATAGAATAGCAGGTTGTCAAGCTTTTTATACCTTTTTCCGATTTTTTCTGAGCTTTCTTCACTCTCCCCATTCTGATAACCTCTCCTTGTACACCGCAGTCTTGACCCGCGGGTCCACTTCTCCTACCATTGGTGAAAATATGGAGCATTTGATCCTTTGGTTCAATATCATGGGTTTTTCCCTACTCTTTGCATCCCTCGGAGCCACCTTTCTGGTCTACGGCCATACCCGGCCCGGGTGGCTGAAACCCTACCTTCTCTACCTCGCGGTGTATGCCTTTTTTACCATTTTCAATACCTACCTGTTCTTCAGCCAGGTCTATCTGCCACCGTCGGATTCACCCTTCAACACAATCGCCCTGTACCTCGCCTTCTTCATCGCCCTGGTCCTTTTGCTGGTGGTACCCCGATTTATACGGAGCCTCTTTGATGTGGAACCGGGCCGGGTGAGGCGGCTTTTGCCAATCGCCATGGTGGTTCTTTTTTTCCTGATGATGATCCTCTCCAGGCTTAAGCCGGAGCTGGGACTGGACAGGGCCGGATCGGTTCTCCTGAACGGCTACCTGGGGCTGGTCACCCTGGAGGGGCTTTACCGCCTCCGACAGAAAAAAGATCGGTCCTCCTATGGAATTATTTTTCCTTTTCTTATGTTGAGCTGTGGATTTTACTTTTTCGTTGCCCTGCTGAACCTGTTGCTCCCCCTCCTGGTCTCCCCGCTTCTCAACCTTCAAGTCGGCCTCTTTACCGCCGGACTGATATGCTTCGCGTGGGGAGGGGTGACCCTGGTCTACATGCTGGTGGAGAATTTCCGAAAAGCCGATCCAGGTCTCGGATTCGGCTCCGGTCCCGCCCCGGGGGGCCCTGATACCGTCGACCTCATCGAAGAGTTTTTCTCCCGCTCCTCCCTGACTCCCCGGGAGCGGGAAGTTGCATCTCTTCTTCTCCAGGGCAGAAGCAACAGGGAGATCGGCGAAGAGCTGTACGTGTCCCCCCGCACCGTGGAGGCCCACGTCTACAATATCTATCGCAAATGCTCGGTAAAAAACAAACTGGAGCTCGCCCGGCGGGTCTCCGCCACCCCATGACACCCTTAAAACAAAAAATCAGTAGAAATACCTAGGGAAAAACGTCCGAAATAAGGATAAATACGTATATACCAGGTCCCCTACGAAAGCTTATGTTTTCCCCGTAATCAAGGAGGACGTTATGAGTAAAAATTTTATCATCCCAGCCATGTTGAGCCTGGGAATCGCAGGGATGCTCTCCGGCTGTTCTACCACTCCCAAAATGGCCGAAGCCCCCCTGGTTCGGGGGATACTGGAAAAACAGTCCGCCGACGTGGACGCCGTGTCCGGGGCCACCAACAGCAGCCATGTCATTGTCAATGCGGTACAACAGGCGTTGAATAAAGCCTGTGGGGAGTAGGAGGTGAAAAAAATGTTGATACCTATAATCATAGTTGTCCTTCTCGTTCCGGGACTCCTTTTTTTCGGGGGGAGATTAAGGGTGGAACAACAGGAAAAGAAGGAAATCGAGAAGCTGCGGTCCCTTGCCGCGGATCTTTCCGGGCAGGTCTACCGGGAGGAGCAACTTGTAGGACTTCCGGAGCCGGTGCAGCGCTATTTCCGCCATGTTCTGAAGGATGGGCAGCCCTATGTCAGTTCCGTCCGGCTCACCCACGACGGAGAATTCAAGACCTCCCTGGACAGGGAGTGGATCAGGATCAAGGGGGAACAGTTTTTTACCGCCGAAGAACCGGGTTTTCTCTGGGTTGGAAAAACCGCCCTCTTCACGGCCCGGGACATGTATATCGGGGGTGAGGGACGGATCGTAGTCTCTCTGCTCTCCCTTTTCAAGGTGGTTGAGGGGAAAGGGGAAATCTACGACCAGGGGGAACTGCTACGGTGGCTCGGCGAAAGCGTATGGTTCCCCACCAATCTCCTGCCCCGACCGGGGCTTCAATGGCAGGCCCTGGACGCGGACACGGCTATTCTCAGTTTTCAACACCGGGGGATGTCACTGGAGTACAGGGTCTGTTTCAACGGCAAGGGAGAAATCACCGAGCTGGAAACACAACGCCACATGGGCGATGAGGGGTTGAAGACCTGGAGAGGAAGGCTGAGCAACTATGAGGAGGTCTCCGGTATGAAGGTACCCATGAAAATCGAAGCCCTCTGGAGGCTGAACGGCGAGGAGCACAGCTACGCACGCTTCAACGTGAAGGAGATTCATCATGACTGAAGATACAGGCAGCGCGACCCGGCGAACTATTCATCAAAGCATAGACAGGCTTGCCACGGGGCTGGGCAGTCTCTATGGAGAAAAGGTCCGGTTTTTCCGGGAGGGCATCGAAAGCCCCCCGTTGATCGAGATGCCCGCCACCCTGGAGATGGATTTTTCCGGGTTCACCGAAGAGGGAGAATACCATATTCCTGTTCGTTATGGACGTATGGAAGGGATCGCCCGGTATTCCCTGCTTCATTGGGCGGGAAAACACAAAGCCTCCCTGATCTTCCACCACGGCAGCGGAGAAACCCACTATACCGCCCGGATCAGAAAAACCCTTCCGGCATCAATGAGTTCCGGAATCAATGTCATCGCCCTGTCGATACCCTGGAACAGAAACATAAAGGAGTATCTCCACGGAATCGGCAGTCTGGAGCGATTCACCTTTCTCCTGGCCTCCTCGGTGAGACTCATGGAGTCCCTGAGTCACCGG
The DNA here is from genome assembly GCA_964545955.1 of uncultured Sediminispirochaeta sp. GTDB lineage: Bacteria > Spirochaetota > Spirochaetia > DSM-16054 > Sediminispirochaetaceae > DSBN01. The sequence continues at coordinate 13,956 of CAZJIN010000008.1, read as the reverse complement.
CTCAGGGAAAGGGGATCGGGAAAGATCGTCGCTTCCGGTATCTCCCTGGGCGGTTTCATCACAAATCTCCATTACAGCATCTACGGCAGCCTGGACGAATACCGGCCCATCTTCGCCGGTGCCGCCCTGGATCACCTTTTTACCGACACCGCTTACCGTACCCTGACCTCCCGGGAAGCCCGGGAACATCCCGAGGCTCTGAGAAATGCTTTGAATTTCGAGGATCTCTTTCGGATCCGGGATCCCCGCCGGGTCTTTCCGCTTCTGGCACGCTACGATCAGTACGTCGAACTGGAAAGGCAGCGAAGCATTTACCTCGAAGACCAGGTTTCTATCCTGAACAAAGGTCACATCACCGGCGCCATGGATCGGAGGGTCCTGCGGGATCATCTCCTGGACGGACTGGAGCCGCTTGATGAGTGATGGGTATGCAGGACCGGTGCAAAAATAGAATGATGGAGGTCCCGATGTGAACCTACGCAACGGTAATATTCCCCACAACAGAAATACCATGAGAGTCGCCCTCTTCATTCTCCTTGCATTCACGGTCATACCGCTTTTTTCCGATTCCTCCGATTCGACAGAATTTTCAACAGAGACTTCGACAGAAACCTCGGTGCAGGAATGGGGCCGCCGCATGGATGAACGAATTCCGGAACTAATGAAGGCCGCGAAAGTTCCAGGGCTTACCATCGCCCTGATCCGGGAAGGGCACCAGGTCTGGACCGGTGCCTACGGCTACGCCGACCTGGAAACCAGGCGACCGATGACCGTGGACACGCCCTGCCGTGTGGAGTCCATCTCGAAGTCGGTTACCGCCTGGGGTGTCATGAAGCTTGTGGAAGAGGGACGGATAGACCTGGATGAACCGGTGAGCACCTACCTGGGAAGCTGGTCCCTCCCCGATTCTCCTTACGACGAAAAGGGAGTTACGGTCCGGCACCTTCTCAGTCAGACCTCCGGCATGCCCCTGGGAACCATCGGGGTACGTTACGCTCCAGAAGAAGACCTGCCGCCCCTGAAAGAATACCTCCGGGGTGAAACGGTGCTGGTGAGGGAACCGGGGACCGCCTTCTCCTATTCCAATGCCGGATTCAACCTCCTGGAGCTCATGGTAGAACAGCTTACGGGGGAAGACTTCGCCACCTACATGGCCCGGGTGATTTTGGAGCCCCTCGGGATGGAGCACGCGGATTTCAACTGGAATCCGGAATGGGACCCCGGTGTTCCCAAGGGTCATGATCTCAAGGGCAGACCGATCCCGGTCTACGTCTATCCCGACCGGGCGTCGGGGGGACTTTTTGCCACCGTAGGAGACGTGGCCGCCTTCGTCGCCGCCGGAATGACGGATTCTAACTCCGAGGGGACCGGAGTTCTATCGAGTGAATCGATCCGGGCCCTTTACGAAATCCGGGCGAAACCGGGCGGCTACTACTCCCTGGTCTTCGACGGCTACGGCTTCGGGCATTTCATCGAGATTCTCCCCGATGGAAAGACCGCGGTATCCCACGGCGGACAGGGTTCCGGGTGGATGACCCATTTTCACTCAGTTCCGGAGACCGGGGACGGTATCGTGATCCTGTCCAATAGCCAGAGAAGCTGGCCCCTCTTCTCGGCGATCCTGGCCGACTGGGCACAGTGGAGCGGACACGGCTCCGTGGGCATGGGCATCATCGCCCGGGGTGCCCGGCTCCTGAGGTTTTTTCTGATTTCCAGTGTTCTTTTCATTACCGCGGCGGGGTTATGGATCCTGAAAGGAATCAGATCGGGACATCGACGTTTTCAGTTCTTCCCGCGCAACTTAAAGGCCGGACAGATCACGGGTCTGTTGATCGCCCTGGGCCTGACGTCGGGAGTAATCATCACAAGCCGGATGAAATACTTTTTTCTCACCTCGGTCTTCCCCGCCGAAACCCCATGGCTGGGAGTGATCCTGCTGCTCTGGGCTGCGATACTGACTGGGGCGGTGATTTTTCCGAGATCGGCCTTGAGTCGCCCTTCCCCTCGGGAAAACTGATGGTAAAACATGGGGCAGCTTTTTTTGCAGTTCCATGCTTCCTTGCCGTGGCCATGGCGAAAACTCTTTCATAACGCTGTTTCATACTATGACGGGGGTGGAACAAAAACGGTGAGCCGCCGGATCAATAACAAGCTTCACGACATTATCGAAGTGTTTCCCCCAAGCTTAGGCGTTTTCAAAAAACTGATTTTAAAGAACCTCAGCTGTCCAGTGACGCCGCGAAACGGCCCGCTCACCGCGCCGTCTCCTCGAGCGGCGGAAAGTCCGGTTCGATATCCGGCCAACTTTAGGGATAACTATCTTGAGCAACAACAACTCCATCTTCATTATATACTGTATAACTCCATGTATGATCATCAGCATCAATGTACATATCAATCCACAAAAATTCACAATTTTTATTTATATCCCAACAAAATGATTGCCAATGAGTGGGGGGATAGTCAAAGAGCTCATCAGTATCCGGTGTTTCACATCTCACCCTGATTCTCATGTGTGGATATCCTAGGAAAGAATCCCACTCCTGAACCGTGCTTTCGGCTATGTACATTTTTTCAATAGGGTCATATTCATGTCTATAAATAGACCATGCATAGGTATTTCCGGAAGGTTCATCAACAATATAACTCTCGGTAAACCATTCTGTTCCAATTAAAGTCGTCGGGTAATGGGTGGTGGTACTTTGGTCTCTTACCACAAGACGGGGACTGGAGGGTGTTCCATTCTCATCAATGTCCCTGTAATATATCTGAACAAGCCAGGTAAAAACAGTATTTCCACTTTCTTCTTGCACCATGTGAGTATCCATCCATATCACCTCAAGTCGACCATCATTTTCTTTCCAGGTATACGTACAAGATGAATAATCAGGACCGGTCGAATAACAATCCTCGGTAAAATCGGTCGCCCGAGAAGTTCTTCTCGATCTCGCAACAAAAGAATCAAGACTGCAGTAGGGATTAGCCGCAGTATCATTCGCATTGTTGATTACTGTTTCTATCTCATTCTTGTCCTCTTCGGCATCCCAGGATTCCAATTCTTCCGGAACAGGAATCGTTTTTCTTTCATCAAATCGTGGCAACTCAGGATAGTTGGTATAAATTTTTTCGAGCACCTGATCCACAACGGGCATCTCTTCGTCAGAATCATCGCCATCCACAGCCGAGTTAAAATCACAGCCCAGTAACACCATCACAAAGAGAACCATACAGATTTTTTTCATAGCAATCTCCTATACACTTATTTCTGACGCATCTACCGGAGACGGGTATCCGCCGCACACAATAAGTAATGTCAGGAGTAAAAGGAACGGAAGTACTCTGCGAAAGAAGCCCTGCAACATGTTCCGGGAGCAGCATCTCATACCACACCTCCCATGCGCACAGGCCCGGACTTTTTCATGTGAGCTGATCCAGGAAGACCGAAGCTCGGGCTATTTTTTTTCATTATAACCCTTGTTTGATTATGCGCATAGAAAAAAATCTGGAACGCAAGAACAACGCAAGAACACCTCGCGCAAGAACACCCGGATACATGGGAAATTCTTATTGACGATTACGATCTTCAGGATATTATTTTCATAACCCTCGAGAGGGCGGTACAGTTATCCGTCGACATCGGTTTTCGCAATATATGAAAAAAGCTCCTATCATTTGAAACCTAAGCTGCCGGACAGGCTGTAACTGCCGGTCATCATCTTCCTATCGGAGCCGTATTGCATGATGCGTTCCCTTTCTACCGATACACATCCTTACGGTTCCCGATTCGAAGCACCAGGATTAGGAGTTCCCGATCCCTGATGTCACAGATAATGCGGTAATCCCCGACCCTGTATCGCCAAAAAGTACCGAGTCGGCCCGAGAGGGCTTTTCCAATAGATCGGGGATCTTCGATGGGTTCAATCCTTTCCCGCAGGAAATCAATGATTCTTCGGGCCTCCGATGGATCAAGTTTGGAAAGGATTTTCTTTGCCGTATTCGCTAATCTAATCTTCCAGGCCAAGGTCCTTCTCCACTTCATCGAGAGAAGAGGTATATTCCTCACCCTTTCGCAGCCGTTCCATCACCTCCATGCCGAGGTAGTAGTCCTCCAGATCTTCAAGTCCACGTTCAATCAGCTCCCGCAGATAAAAGGCCTTCGTGCGACCGGTCTCCACAGAGAGTCTGTCCAGCCGCTTCTCAACCTCCCGGTTCAACCTGATGGAAGTCGCCATACCTACCTCCTTCGTGATATCTGTATTCAGTATATCACAATTATCTCGATGAGTCAAAATGTAAGCCTTCCATGGTTCTGACTGGTCCTTCCTGCAGCACCTCGCCGATGATGACGGATGCGAGAAGAGCTTTCAAACGGCAGGCGATAAGACCGTGTGTTCACAGGGTGCCGGTTATTGCAGATCCTGCATGATCCGGAGTCCTCTTATTTTAACCCCTCCTATAGGGTGATACTCGACAGCAGTGAGGAGGGGGTGTAATATTGCAATAGGGAGTGAAGGTCTGACCATGGGTCGATTCGATCAACTCATCCTTCATCGACCATTCCATTCAGAAGGAGTAAGACCATGAAAAAAAAGACCGCCCTTTTCCCGGTACCTCTCCTGATTTTCCTCATAAGCCCCTTCTGGTTTTCCTGCACGATGGATTCACCCGACCCGAAACCGCCAACACTGGTCACCATCGGCGACAGTATCACCATGGGGATACAGGATGCGGGTCTTCATGAAGATTTTCAACGTCATACCTACGGCTACCTTATCGCAAGGCAGATGGGCGGCCAGGAAAGGTTTCAGCAGCCCTATGTGTCGGATCCGGGAATATGTGTTCCGCCGTATAAGTATCCCTTTACCCTGGGCACCGACACCATCGTGGCGGAGTACTGGGACGAAGAAATCCTTACGAACCCTGTAGAATTCCAGAATGCAATTTTTCCACTGCTTTCCAACATATCTCTTATCATACCCTACAACAACCTGGGGATAAACGGAGCACGGCTCCTGGACATCCGCGCCACCGGTGCTGACGAATCGGCGGGGGGAAACAACTTCTTTTTTGATATCGTTCTGAGAAATCAATTTTCAGCTGAACCTAGTACGGTTGTGGAACAGGCAGCGCGTCTCTCCCCGGACTATATCTTCCTCTGGATCGGGAACAACGACATCCTCCATGTGGTGCTCAATGGCGCGGGGATCAATGGGAGCGGGTTTGAATCCGGCGCCACCGACCTGCCGACCGACACAAGTGAATTCAGAACGCTTTTCGAAACTCTCCTCCAGGACCTTTTGGACATCACACCGAATATAATCGCAGTGAGTATCCCCTCCTACCTGCCCTTTGTATCCACCTTGGACGGGATTTTCAAAGGAGACCCGGCTGTTCCCTGTGTTTTCAATCCCACAAACTTTGAACCAGTTGATTTTGACGATACTGCCGGAGAACTCTACATCCCCCTTTTGCTGGAAGAGACAGGGGTCGACCATGTACTTCTGAGCGGAGCAATCGAGTATCTCCACCTCGAGGATCCCGACGGGGGAACAGGGCTGGGTATTCCGAATGCCACGGATCTCATGTCCGATCCCTACAACTACACCAGTGTGGAGGCTGAAGATCTGGTTGACGCTATGAATAATCTTGGCCTGTCACCTTCCGGTGAAATCCTCGGGGGCGAATACACCCTCACGGCTGATGAGGAAAGCACGGCCCAGGGTTTCATCACCAGTTATAACACGAACATCCAGGACCTCTGCGACACCAACGGAGTCACCCTCCTCGACATCAGCCGGAACTGGTGGGACGCCGACGGGGCACCCGACGGCGAGGGCTACTCCGGCCTCCACGCGTTGCAGGCTCCGGGAACCACCACCTTCAGCCTCGACGGGGTTCACCCCAACAACCTGGGCCACGCCCTCATCGCCCGGGCACTCATCGATGTTCTGAACGAAGAGTTTGCCCTGGGAATATCTCAGATCGACCCGGCGGACTACGCGGGGCAGTACTCGGGCTCCAATATCATATCGGAGAGTTTGAAGGCCCTTCGGCGGGTGAAGGAGTTCTGAACAGCTTACAAACTCGGCCGATCTACCGTGGGAATTCCACGAACATCGGATCCCTCGGCAGGGGGGCCCGTCCCCGGAGGATGCGTTTCACCATTGTCGGATGCGCGTGAAGGTAGAGATAAGAAGCTCCAAGAAATCCATCGGGACTATTGATATAGGCGGCCATGGTGATATCCCGAACTGTCCCGAAGCTTGTTGCTCCGACACGGTTCAGCATTTTTTTTCTTAACTCCGGATCCATCAGGGAATATTGGACGAAACCCGCGATTGCCTCATCAACAGGGGGAAAAAGCCCGGGACACAGGCAGTGGTTAAAATGGTGGGCAATCTCATGTGCCAGAATCGACCGATAGATCTCCTCCGTATCCAGACCGGCGAACCTCGGGTTGTTCCGAAGTATCGGACTGTCCTGGGGGCATATATAAACCCGTCTTTGTTCCCGATGATAGAGGCCGATCACCCAGTCCACGTTTTTGCCGTCGGGCCGGATCTGGTCACAAAACTCGACGACCAGTTTTTCCCGAACAGAAGGAAGGAGCCCCAGGTCTTTATAAAAAAGCTCTACCGCCTTCGCGGCTTCTCCCGCGCAACGGTGCTCGAAGGGAGTCCCGTTCAAGCACACGGTATCAATATGCCCCGAGTCGGTGGGGCGTGCGACAAAATTCAGGACGGGTGGACTTTTTTCACTCACCATGAATCCCCTTCCTACACAAATGAGAGAGATGAGAATCAGGAGACATGCAGTTTTTTCCAGCCCGAACTGCCCAGATGGCCCAAAGGGCCCAGATGGTCCGACCTGCCCTAACTGCCCGGGATATTTTTCCATGAGAAAAGACTAACCGTGGGGTGTTCCGGGACCGTGGGCAAAATCGTGACAGAATCGTGACGATTTAGATTTTTTAGTTTATTTTTCCCTGAAGGGCCTTGAGACGATCAAGGGTCTCTTTCATGTAGTCGAGGCAAGGGGGAATACCGACCCGTTCCAGGAAGGCCTGAAACCGAGGGTCCCAATGCATTTTTCCCCAGAGGGGCTCCGTCGGCAGGCTAATCAGACAGATATCGTGATCAAGAAAGGCCCGATCCAGCCACTGAAAGGCCTCATCGGAGTGCCCCGCCGCATGATGGGCCAGGGCAAGCAGGCTTCCATCCTCTCCACCTGACCGGAGGTATTCCCGTTCACCTTGCTCAAGGCTGAGAAGGGCCCTTTTTCCCTCCCCTCCCAGACTTTGAGCGATACTCAGGGTGGCAAGGGTGAAAATATTCCGCTGGATCTCAACACAGGCCTCGGCATTCCGTACCGCCTCACCGGTACGCCCCAGCTCAAGGAGGATCATTGTCTTCAGGTACACCAACAGATAACGGTTCGGGTAGACTTCCACAAGTCGGTTTATCAGGTCAAAACTCTTTTCCTGTTCCCCTGTTCTCAGAAAATACTTTGCCAGTCGGTAGTTGACGGCGATGTCCAGTGGATTCAGCTCGTGGGCTTTGTGCAGATACGGGTAAGCCTCGTCAAAACGACCGAACACCATGAGAAATTCGGCGAACCACAGGAGGGTATCGGCGTGGTCCGGGTTTGTTTCCAGGGCAGAGATAAAATAACGCTCCGCCGTATCGAAATCCCAATCCCACTCCATGCTTTTCCCCGCCCTTATCATCAGAGCACGGCTATTGTGAGGATCGTTTTCCAGGGCTTTTTCCACAAGCGTGTCCACATGGATCTTTCGTCGTTCCCCGATCCTCGCGTCCACCCCGTAGCCTCCCAGGGAAAAATAGGTAAAAGCAAGCCCCGCGTACGCGTCACTGCAGGTCGGATCAAGCCTGATCGCCCTGCCGAAGTACTTCCTGGCCTGGAGTATGTTCCCGTCCCTGTACGCACTCGACCGCAAGACAAAATCCCCCATCATGCAGAGACCTCCGGCTTGAAGCTCCGCGGAGCCGACGGCAGGGGAGAATCTCACGCTTTTTTCCGATCTTATCTCCCGGACCACCTCATACGTGGGTATCAACGGTTTTCCACTCCTGGAAGCTATACTGGCCCGACCTGATATCCTCACGGTTCTCGCCGCCGCGGGATCGCGGGTTTTTTCAAACAAATCAAAAGTCTCCTGCTCAGGCTGAACTCCCAGCTCCTTTTTCAGCATCTCCTCACAGATTCGGTATTGGATGCGCGCAGCTTCCTCCTCTCCGCCCATGAGAAAAAGCCGCATCATTGCACGATGGCCTGATTCATTCAAAGGATCGAGATCAATCAGCCTGCGTCCGGCCTGGATTCCCGCCTCCACATCTCCGTCTCGCTCACACAGTTCAATGTAGCACTCAAGTGAACTGCACAGCTCCTGTCGCAGGTATTCGGCATAGAGGAACTGCCACTCATCGTAGCGGTCACAGTCTTTCAGTCTGAACCCTGCCATGAAATCATCGGTATAAAGGGCTATCAAATCCCCGAGTTCTTTTTTTTCCTCCCGGGGATCCCCCTGCCCGCAGCGCAATTTCTCTCCCCGATGCTGAAATTCCGCGACATCTATCCATAGGAGTTCCGTGTTCAGGGGCCCGATCAAAGCTCCGTTCGGGGACAGAACGTCCCTTCCCAACAGTCCGTGAAGGTCCGAGAGGATTTTTCTCAGGTTCGAACGGCCACGGGAGTCCTCACTGTCCGGCCAGAACAGGGTCGCCAGGCTTTCACGGCTAAAGCCGCGCCCGTGCACCGCGAGATACGAGAGAAGGGCGAATATTTTTTTCCTATGTACCGGCAGGTGTGTACCGTTTCGCATGAGCCGAGGAGGACCAAAAAGAAACAGCGCTGGTTTTCCCATTTTTTCATCCATGGTCGATCATTATTCTAACATACTTTTGAAAAATCCCAAAAACCATCATGCGTGTTGCAAGATCCTCCAACTTCGCATACTATTGCTCGCAGTATAGAAAAGGATTTTTTGAATGAACACACGAAACACAAAATACATCTACACCCTGCCCCATACGGTACTGTACAGCGAAACCGATGCCCGTGGACTGCTTTCTCTCCCGGCTTTTTTTTCATTGTTCCAGGAGGCCGCCCTGCTCCAGGCCGAAGAACTCGGCTTTGGTGAAACCTATTGCATGAGCGAAAATTTAATGTGGGTACTTTCCAGGGTCCTGCTGGAGATCAGGGCCTTTCCCGCGCATCGTCAGGAGCTTCAGCTGAAGACCTGGCCAAAACCTCCTCGTGGTCCCTTCGCCGCCCGTGATTTTCTGATCGAGTCGGACACCGGCGCGGTTTTTGCCCGGGCTACCAGCGCGTGGCTGCTCTTGAATGCCGAAACAATGCGGCCGGTCCGTCCACAGCGGCTCTTCAAAGACTACCCTCTTCATGAACTCGGAGATGTCCTTCCGGAGGACGCGGCAAAGGTTTCCGACGAAGAGACCGACTGTGGAAAGGAACTGGAGGTGACGGCCCGTTATTCCGACCTCGACATGAACAATCATGTGAATAACACCCGCTATGTCCGCTGGTTCCTCGACTGTTTTGAGCCCTCTGAAGTCACCCCCGAGGGGAATCTCCGTTTTTTAATCAACTACCGAAAGGCAGCCTCATACAACGACAGGATAAAACTCTGCCGCCACGACGCGGAGGGGCATTCTTCGATACGCGGGTATCTCGAGGACGGCAGCGAAACCTTCGCAGCCCGCATCTGGCTGCACACGCCTTAGAAGCACACGCCTTAGAAGCACACGCCTTAGAAGCACACGCCTTAGAAGCGCACGTCTCAGGTCGCACATCTCAAGGGCCGTCTCAAGGGCCAAAGGAATCGGTTGACGAATTATAACACGGCATACCACAGCCCGGCCGACCGGTGGAGAAGCCGCGGGACGAGCGAGGGAAAGCCGTCGAGCAGGCTGCAGGACAGGCCACGGAAAAATGTTTTTTTTACTTGAAATCAGATATCATATCTATTAGTATTGTCCTCGATATATCATGAGAAACAAGCTTATTCAATTGCTGATTTTTGCCATTCCCCTGTTTTTGTGCGCGAATTTGACCGTTCAGGCTCAGATGAACGGAATCATAAACACCGGGATAAGCGGTGTTGCTCCCTCCGGCGGGGGAGGAGTGTTCGGAGAGATTGGTCTGGGAGACGAGAATATAGGTTTCACGATCGGCGCGAAGACCTTGATTGTGTACATTCCCAACGATCTCTATATGCGCTTTTACGTGTGGAACGATGAGTTTGGTTTCTTTCTACTTGCCGGTGGATGGTTCGGGCCGCCTTTTATCGATTATGGATGGGACAACGAATACGATTATTATAACAACGGCGAGGACAGAGTCGCGGCGGGCGCCCTGATCAACAAGCAGGAAGGCTTCACCTATGCCGTATACGGAATGATAGGACTCCGGATAGAGAATTTTCTCTTCTCCGGGGGTATCAACCATGAGTACTCCATGGGTCTCACTCAACCGGCCTTTTCGGTCGAGTATATAATCGACAGTTATTAGTGTTTTTTATGATAGAGAAAAAAGAAAGGGTGAAGGAAAACAGTTTTTTAGTCTCATCTCGGAAACAAGTCACCCTGCTGTGTCTGTTTTCAGCTCTGGTGATGCTCTTTTCAGGCTGCTGGATGCTTCCCTCGGACAAGAAGCTGTACAGCAACATGGAATCCTCCGCCGAACGTGTGGAGACCTATTCCGGCAGTTTCGGCTCCGGCGAATGGACCCATGGAGAAATCGACGGGACCCCGATCTACCAGGTCTATTATTTTGAACCCGACGGTTACGATTACGATTATTATTATATCCAGGTGGACGACGCCGTAGACGGTTCCGGCAGGAACGATCTGGATGTAGTGGTGAGTGTATCCGTCGGACCGATCGGCGACAGCTTCCCGGTTGAAAGCCTCAAGGATTCGGCCTACGGCTTAAATTACCTGATAGAGTTGAACGACAACAACCTTTATTACCCCGATACAAAGGTCTATATTATTTTTTCCGGTATGGAGAGGGAAGAGGGTACTTTCAGTTTCCGGGTGTACAAGACAGACACGCAGCTTTAGTAAAGGTGGGTATGAAAAGCAGAGCGATTCGGTACAGTGTGTTTCTCAGTCTTCTGACAGGAAGCCTCCTTCTCCTGGCTTCCTGCACCGACATCATCGGGGTGGAACAGTTTTCCAGAAACAGCGGCGTGGACCCGGAGAGTGGCGAATACCAGGGCTATCCCACCGTTGAAGATACCTCCGATTTTTCCGTCGTCGCCCCGCGGGAAGCCTCGGAAGGACTTTTCATTCCGGAGCTTCTGTCCGTGGAATTGCTCGGCGGTACGGAATACCAGTTCCAGATCTCCTCGGACGAGGCCTTCACTTCCCCCGAACTCGAGAGCGGAAGCCTCGACGAAAACAGGTATGCCCCTGCGAACTTCAAACCCGCCGACCTCACATCGAACGATACCCCCCTCACCTACTATTGGCGTGCCCGCGGAAGAGATGCCGACGGTCAGTGGTCGGAATGGGCGCCCTCCCCCACGGGCAGAGAGTTTTCGTACCTCTCTCCGGTACTGACCTTCTCGATGGACCCGTCCGACGGGGACACCACTCCCGATACCTCCCCCGAACTCTCATGGCAACTCGTCCAGAAGATGCTTGATCTCCAGAACGACGAAACCTACCAGACGGGCTACCAGGTAAGGCACAGCAATGTAAGCGCCTCCGACCTGTCGACCGCCGACACCCACGATGTGGATGATCCCTCCTATGAAATACCCGCCGGAGATGCTTCCGGTACCACCTACTACTGGCAGGTGAGGGCACGGATCACCGAGGTAAACAGCGGGAAGATCTTCTACGGTGCCTGGAGCCCGGTCTCACAATGTACCAGCAACTGGGAAGGGATCCAGTGGAACCCCTCTCCCTCCGATGGTGTCACCGTGGTCGACGAGGCCACGAGCCTTGAATGGGATCCGGTACCCGGCGCCGCCTCCTACGAAATCCGTACGGCCGATACGTCCGTGGGCTTATCGAGTGCTACGACAGAGACGGCGGAGATTGACTACTTGTATTTCGGCGTCGGGGGACAGGGCACAGTTGGCGAAACATATTACTGGCAGATACGGGGGGTGAACGAAGATGGGAACTCCAGCCCCTGGAGCGAGGTCTTCAGTTTCACCATAGGTGAGGTTGAGGTAGTTATCTCCATGTTCACCGGCAGTTATCCCCAGGACATCTACTGGGAGGTGGTGGACGAGAACGGCGAGATTGCACGGGCCCGTGATCCGAATGGGGACCTGGTGAACGTGACCAGTGATCTCGAGATAGATACAGGATATTATGGTGATCCTGATTCCTATTACAGCAGTACCAATTCCTATTCATATACCGATTCCTACTTGAACTCCCCCGATCTGGTATTCACCTGGGAGACCGGCGGCGAGTATACCCTGAAGGGCTATGACGCCTTTGGTGACGGATGGGAGGGCGGATCCCTGGACCTTAAGGTGAACGAGAGTACCGTGATAGAGAACTTCACGGTTGAAGGCTACATGAGCACGGAATCCTTCGTGATTTATTAGAAGAGTTCGGGTATCCGACCCGCCTTACAGCCGGGAAGCGCAGACGGGGATCGGCGTTCTTTCAGCTTCTTTTTCCTTCGCGGCGGGTGTATAATTGAGGCGGAGGTAATCTGCCGTGTATCTTGAGTGGTGGCTCAGTGAGCGGACTTTTCACCATTCCCAGTTCAATGACCCGGAGGAGCTTGAAAGGTTGAAGGTAGAGCAGGGGCTCACCATCAGCCTTATTTTTCCCACCCTCAATGAAGAAAAGACGATAGGAAAACACATTCGTGTTCTGAAAAAAGCCCTGATGCTGCGGCACCACCTGGTTGACGAGATCGGCATTGTAGACAGCGGCTCGGTGGATCGGACCCGGGAGATCGCAAAAAGGCACGGCATCAAGGTTTTTCTCGCTGATGAGTGTCTGCCGGAGCTGGCATCCCACAAGGGAAAGGGGGAAAACCTCTGGAAGAGCCTCTTTCTTTTCAATGGGGACATTCTGGTCTGGGTGGACGCGGATATCCGCAACATCCATCCCCGTTTCGTCTACGGCTTGATAGGGCCGATCCTTTTTAACCCGGAGATAGGCTACGTGAAGGCCTTCTATCGACGGCCCCTGAAAGTTGGCCACAAGATGATTGCCGGTGGGGGAAGGGTGACCGAGCTTCTGGTGCGCCCTTTTTTGAACCTCCTGTACCCGGACCTTGCCATGCTCGCCCAGCCCCTCTCGGGGGAATACGCCGGTCGGAGAAACATTCTCGAGGAACTGCCTTTTTTCACGGGCTACGGGGTGGAGATGGGACTGCTCATCGATATTGAACAGCGCTTCGGTATACGCTGCATCGCCCAGGTGGATATGGATATACGGGTCCATCGAAACCAGGGGATCGAGTTTTCCTCCCATCTCGTAAGAAGGCCCGTTCATGTGATTTTTCTGATGCTTTCACCACCGGAAAAAAGGGAGGATTACCTCCAGACCCTCGCCTGCATGGCAAGACTGCTCAGGAATCGAAAGGTAATCCAGGATTTTATGGAAGTCCCGACACCCGTGGAAGCCGTGGCCCTTCTGAAAAAGTACGAAGCCCTCATCCGCCTGCAACGACAACTGAAACTGCGTCCCTTCAGCGGGTGATCTCCACAGGGTGATCTCCACCGGGTCAGGCCGGCAAAGAACCAGCCGGACAGAGCCGGAACCCGGGAAATGTCGTCTATTCCCCCTGGAATCGCACCACCATGTAAATCTCCGACTCTTCTTCATGGATGTTCTCCAGGGTATGCTCCACATCCGCGTGGTAGCGGATAAAATCTCCCTCCCGCAGGTCGGCGTTGTTCTCTCCCGCCCGCACACGCACCGCACCCTTGAGGAC
>CAZJIN010000007.1:5014-18030 GCA_964545955.1 uncultured Sediminispirochaeta sp. | reverse complement strand
CCGATCAGACCCCCGTGATAACTCATCCCCTGCAGCCCGACAAGCCTCATGTTTTCGTCGAAGGGCCAGAAAATAAGCCAGGGCTTGCGAAGGTAGATACCGGATGTATCGTAGACGATAGTCGCGAAAATCCGCGCGCCCAGCAAGAGACCCAGAATCGCCCAGAAAAAAATATTGACGCTCTCATCTTCACTGATCGCTATCCCCTCACGCTTCACCTGAAACCGAAACAGCAGATAGGTTACCAGAAAAGCCACCAGGTACATCATACCGTACCAGTGAAAGGGTAAGCCCGGAAAAATCACCGGTCGAATCCACGAGGGATATTGCATATACGCGGGCATAGTCTACTCCTCTTTTGTCTTTTGTCTAGTTTCGATACGGCCGTTTTCCTGGTTGAAAACGATTTTCACCCCTTTTTGCGGGGAACTCACTTCAAAACGACGACCGTGGCTCTCTATAACCACCCCGGGATAGAGGGTGTCCAGCACCACGATCTCCGATTCAAAATGTTCCTCGTACCGCTCGCGAAGGGTAAACAGGCGCATCGTTCTTTTTTCGATCATTTTAAGGTATTTCACCTTCTCCGCCCGGGCCTGCTCGAGCTTCTTCTGCCGGTGCTGTTGCTCAAGGGCACGCAGTTCGAAATCCAACTGGGTGACTTTTTCCTTGAGCTGCTCAACTTCCTTCTCGTGGAACTCTATTTTATCGGCGATCAGATAGTCCTGACCGAAGGAGATTGATGTTGGGGTTCCCTTGGCATTTCCGAGATTTTTTGCCACCACACCGTGTTTAGTCAATACGCTGCCCCCGATGAGGGTCCCCTTTTCTCCAATTACCCTGAAGGTGCCGTTACATTTTACACTGCACCGTAGACAGCTGTTTTTTATCTCGATATCACCAACCGACAACATGGTACTTTCTTCGATGAACTGGGCCCTTATGTCTTTCTTTGCCCGCAGAACGGCCTTGTTCCCTCCGGCAACCCCCTGGGCGATATTGACCGATCCGCCGGCGGAGAGAAGTGCCCCTTCCACCGTACCTTCAACATTGATATCCGCCCCCGCCATCACGTAGAAGCCCCGTAGTACATTCCCCTTGATATTCACCGTCCCGGGAAAATTGATATTACCGGAATGCATATCCACGTCACCCTTTACATGGTGCAGCACATGAACACTGATATTTTTTTCATCATAATCGAGCTCCCCGGACTTCTCGGCATACAGCTTTACCGAACCATCGGAGTCCTCTTCACGCCGGATATTCTCACCGATATTGAGTTCCACGGCTTGCGCCTTTTCGGCGGCCAAAGGACGCCCGGTAACATCCCAGCCACCCTCCCCTGCCGTGTTGAGTGCCGGTATTTCGGCAATCAGCTCACCCTCCTTCACCGGTGTGATTTCGTCGTGGTTCCGGAAATCCGCCCTGCCGTCTTTGCGGATCTTCACCATGTCGCCGGCGGCAAGACGCACGTGAAACTTGATACGATTCGTAGCCCCACCCTGTTCCGGCGGGCTTCCTTCGGCGAATTTTAGCCGGTCCACCACTTCTCCACCCCTGGCCTGCAGGAGCGCTTCACCAAGCACTTCGTTATCGATTCCTCTGACAATATTTTGTTCCGCAAGGACCCTGTCCACCCATTCCCGCGAGAGGGGTTCCGCGAAACCGCGGCCCTCCTCGAGGCTGATATAGGCTTCCATTTTGTCACCTGAGAGTTCGACCTCCACCCGTGATTCTCTGTAGGGCCGGACCCGGAAAAGGGTGTTTCCCTCCTCTTCTATCACATCAAGGATGCCGTCCTCGTTGGCAATTATTTTGTCGTCTTTGCTGAGGAGGTTCTCCTTCAGTTCGATGGGAGGGTCCTCTCCATACAGACCGGGCAAAACCGAACCGAATACATCCTCCCCGTCTTCTCCCCTGTCGTCCGAGGAAATCGCGGCGACTTCATCTCCCACTTTCACAAAGGCCATTCGGCTCACTTTATCAAGGGGATACTCCGTCAGCGATTCGATCGGGTTTTCATCTCCCTCGCCGGTGAGGGGAATCGGGGCATTCCGCAGGGATTGTAGTTTTTCCACATCCACAAAACGACAGGATACCTTGAGCTTCCGTCGCCCCCCCCGGGAAGGGGGAGTCCCTTCGGCCAGCACGTAGTCCCTCATCTCCCTGCGGGAACTTTTGTAAAAATCGAGGAGCACTTCCTTGATTTTTTCGAAATCAAGGTCCTTGAAGCGACTTTTTTTTATCGCCCCTCCCACTTCCTTGAGGACCAGGGGCTTTCCCTTTCCACTACCCTTCCCCATCGAAAGGAGCCCCTTCAGCTTATCCTCAGAGGCCTTGACCTCAAACCATGCGTCCCGAGCCCTGGTGATAGGGTAATCCTTCAGGGGAATACCGCGATGGATGGAAGCAGTCAGGAGCTTTTGTATCCCCGCCGGAGGGAGGAGTTCTTCCCTGGTGAACTCCTGCCTCAAGGCTGATTCCAGAATCTTTTCCACCCCCGGAGGTCGGGCGTCCTTCTTGCCGGGGGTGAATGAAAAAAAGCAGGTTGCCCTGTCTTTTGACGTGGTAATGGACCATTCATGGTCTTCAAAGGGGAGGATTTCCACCCAGTTCTTCCCCCTCCGTACAAATCCCGAATGTGTCGCGACCAGGTTTCCCCCCGTCGAAGTGACCCCTTTGCCTATATAAAACCGTCCTTCCGGCGGAGGCAGTACTTCCCCATAGACCGAACGACCGGGCTTTCCCTCTCCCCCTTCTCCCTCCGGAACAACGGCCAGAATCTGCCCCTTCTCAATCCACCCGGATTCGAGAACAGTGGGATCTACGGGGACCTGTTCTTCCCGCTCGCGGGTCTCCCAGGTCTGCACACTCTGCTTCTTTGATCGGGAAAGAAGGAGACCCCCTTTTTTCTCAAGGCTCTTCTCAACCCTGACCCGCTCATACTTTTTTATGGTAATATGAGGTTCACAGGCTTTCTCAAGGAACCATTCGCCATCTTTTCGCAGCTCCTCCGGGATCTCGCCGATCCGCCATTGATATTCTGATGTACCCGACGACACGGGGGGAATCCCCCTGGCGATTATTCGTTCCACCGGTGAGTCTCCGGCGTTTTTGAAGGCTTCCACCACTTCCCGAAGGCTTTCATCATCAACCGGTTCAATTATTTTCTTGTCCTTGAGAAAATTCCTCACCCCCTCAAGGGACCAGGCCTCTCCTTCGGGATCGGGTTCAAAAACCAGAAAAGCCTTGAGCTGAGAATCTTCCACTATAACACGGAGCTTACCTGCCGGTTGCATCTTCTTTTACACCTTGTAGCCTTTTTCCGCCGCCTTGAGCAGCTTGGATTTAAGGAACTGATTCTCCTTTTTTAAGGAACTGATGTCGTATTGCTGTGCCCGGATTGTATCGATCAAGTCTCCCTTTGTCAGCGCTCCGCTGTGGAGGAGGTTCTCCATGTCCTGTACCCGAGCGTCGAAATCCACTTCCGCTTCCATCTCGGCGGGTTCGTAACTCTCCTCCAGGGTGTCCATATCAATCAGACCGGACTGTTCCTGCTGTCGGTGCTGAATGATTTTGTCGGCAAGTCTATACATGGCCAGACTCAGGACCGAATCCGGTTTGTAGACCAGAACGGGAATCCTCGACCCGAGGGCAATCTCCTGCATGTGGTCGAAATAGAGCACCCCCAGGTGTTCAAGATCAATTCCCAGGTACTCTTTGCAGGAACGCCTGATCTTCTCCGCCTTGCCGGCATCCTTGGGGTTTTCCAGCATATTCATCACCAGCATCGGCCGGAAGGACCTCATCACCTGCTGGAACCGCTCGTAGCTCTCGCGGTCTTCACTGGAAATCTTCTCCAGCAATCTGGGAACATATACCCGCTGCAATCCTGACCCTTCTTTGCGAAGCTCCTCCAGGTAGTTATGGGCCGCCGTGCCCTTCTTGAAGCTGGTATTCATCACTCGAAATAGGGTGTTTTTCAAAAAAAGATAGGCGTTCAAAGTCGCGGTCAGAGTCGGGGAGGTTACCACAATCCCCATGGAGGAGGTGAGAAAGAAGTCCAGCGTATTCAGATTCGTTCCCGCCCCGAGGTCGGCCACCAGGTAGTCCGCGTCCAGGTTGTAAAGCCTGCGGATCAACTTTGTCTTCTGACCGCTCTTGAGGTTTGCCATACCCGGAATTTCGGCATCCCCGGGGATAAAGCGGAGATTTTCATATTCCGTGGGGAGGATAATATCCTCGAACTTCACCTTTTTGTTATTGAGAAAAGTCCCTATCCCCATGCGTACACCGCTCTGCCCGAGGGACAGATGAAGGTTGCTCGCCCCCAGATCGAGGTCCGCCAGCACGACTTTCATACCGTTCTTTGCCAGGGCGATCGCGAGGTTGGTGGCCACGAGGGTTTTTCCCACCCCTCCCTTGCCACTGGCAATAGGGAGAATCTGCATTTACCTATCCTCCACTTCGGTCACATCAACAGGGATATTACTATCCGGGGATGGTGGATTTTTCCCCCTGTAGAGCACCAGGAAAATCCCCACACTCAAATCAAGGACCACCATCAATGCCGCAGCCGGAACCGCGCCCCTTAACAACGCCGCGGGAACGAGCCCCTGTACGCCCCTATTGAGAAGTCCCAGAACCACCGGAATCACACCGAACTCATAGAGTACGAATAGCAGCCCCGCGAGGGCCTGCAGCAGCTTTCCCACACCAATCACCGGAGCCAGAACCACGTACTTCTCCGGTTGAAAAAATATCAGCCCCAGCCCCAGCAACATGAGGAAGGCATACGATCCAAGCCAGAAAAAGAAAAAACTATACTCGGGGGTCTGCAACGGATTCAGATTCAGGTGCAAAAGATCCATCAGCAGCGCATACCGCCCCGCTTCCCATATAAGAGCCAAAAAAGGTATCAGTTTAGGTTTCATGTACCTCAAAGTGTACGCAGTCAGGTAAGGGAGGTCAATAATCAGAGAGAAAGAATTGGGGTTTCGGCACCGTCTATCAAAAACCCGGCCTGCCGAAAAAGCTCTTTTCCCTTAACCTTGACAAATCACGGGAAACCGGCAATTGTTGTAAGGAGCGAGGTGCACATGAAAAATAGAGAAAAGATCACCTGGTTCGTCCTGGCGACAGGGGTATTTGTCTTTGGACTGGTTATGACTTTTACCCCCAGGCTCGAGGCTCAGCAGACCGATCAGATAACGCAACAATACATGGACCGTATTCAATATGCTTTGAACTTTATTCTGCAAAACTACGTTGAAGAGGTCCCCCCCGAGAAGCTCTACGAGGGGGCAATGAAGGGTATTTTCGAGAGTCTTGATGATCCCTACTCCTACTATCTCACCGCCGATGATATGGAGGACCTGACCGACACCACGACGGGAAAATTCGGAGGGGTCGGACTTTACATCAGCAAGCCCGCGGAGAGTGAAGAAGACTCCGATTTCAATAACGGCAGGGACGCCTATATCAAGGTCGTCGCGCCGATTGAGGACACACCGGCCTACCGCGCCGGTATCCATGCCGGAGACTACATCACCAAAATTGAGGATGAATCCACGAAAAACCTCACCGTAGACGATGTGGTGGAGAGGTTACGGGGTGAGCCCGGCAGCACGGTGACCGTCACCATTCTGAGGGGAAAAGATATTACCTTCGAGGTAGACATCACCCGTGCCATTATCGAGATCCCCACGGTCAAATACGATATCATTCAGGATGATATCGGTTATATCCGTATCATTCAGTTCACCCCCTATACCGACGAAAGGGTGCGGGAGGCACTTCAAGAGTTCAAACAGAAGGGATTCAAATACCTCATATTTGATGTCCGTGGAAACCCTGGGGGACTTCTGAACTCCGTCACCGATACCGTCGACCTCGTTCAAACCGAAGGAACCATCGTCAGTACCCGTTCACGGGTACCTACGGAAAACGAGATTTTCACCGCGAAGTCAGATCGGGAGATTCCCACCGACCTTCCAATCGTCGTACTCATCGACCAGGGATCCGCCTCCGCTTCCGAAATTCTGGCAGGGGCACTCAAGGATACCGGCAGGGGGGTCTTGATAGGAGAGACTAGCTTTGGTAAGGGCTCCGTCCAGAAAATCATTCCCTTCGGCAACAGCGGATTCAAGCTTACCATCAGCAGATACTACACCCCCAGTGGAGTGAATATCGACAAGATAGGGATCGACCCCCATATTGAGATAGTCGAACCGGAACTCTCCGATGAGGAGAACGACGCCCTGAAACGCCTCTTCGAAGAACGACTTATCACCCGCTTCGTCGACAAGAACCCGAATGCCTCGGAATCGGAAAAAGAGGCCTTCGTGAAGGAACTTCAGAGGCAGCACGATATAGAGCTCGATGATGAGCTTCTAGAAAAATTGATCCGCAACGAATTTCACCGTAGGATGGACTTCCCCCCCGTGTACGACCTCAAGTACGATCGAGCCCTTCAGAAGTCGGTGGACCTGCTCAGGGATGGAACCGTTGAGGAGATGATCAGGGAAAACGAGGCGAGTTTTCGCGCCTCCCCGGTGGGTGAAAACGCGGGGTTCTCACTCTTCGACCTGCCGGGTTTTGATTCTCCCTCCTCCTCGAAGGGGAGTCCGAAACCATGACCCACACCATCATTCCAGTTAACACCCATGGTCACGACGAACTTCACGATATTACAAGGGAAGTCGAAAAAAGGGTTCGCGAAAGCGGGATCGTAGAGGGACTCTGTACCGTCTTCGTTCTCCACACCACCTGCGGGGTGACCATCAACGAAAACGCCGATCCTTCGGTGAAAAAGGATATTCTCATGGAACTGGACCGGCGCATTCCCTGGCAGGACGGGTATAGCCACAGCGAAGGCAACTCGGCCGGACATATCAAGGCCTCACTCATGGGCTTCAGCGTCACCATTCCGGTGAGCGAAGCCCGTCTGTTGCTGGGCACATGGCAGGGGATATACCTCTGTGAGTTTGACGGTCCCCGCAGCAGGCGGGTCGTTCTCTCTATCGGATAGAGAGCGGTAGAAAGATAGAAGGGAGCCCCATGCGACAGTACCTCCTTCCGGAATGGTATTCCCCGGACTCTTACCGAAAAGAAGGCGGTAAGATCACCCTGGAGTCCCGGGATTACCACTATCTCGTGCATGTGCTTCGCCTTTCGGAAGGAGACAGGTTCCCCGGAGTAGACCGCAGCGGTCATAGGTATCATTTGAAAATAGCAAAAATAGAACCGGCAAAACTCGTCCTCTCGGTCCTTCCCGACGTTCCCCTTCCTCCGCCGGTGGAGGCCATGGATGCGCGGAAGACCGAAGGCTTTTTGACTTCCGAGGCAGGTTCCGGACCTGTTTCCGGGCCAAGTTCCGGAGCAGGCGTTGACACTGAAAATAGCTGTGAGCTCTACCTTTTTCAGGCGATCCTCAAGGGAAAAAAGATGGACACCGTCATCCGGCAGGCCACGGAGACCGGTATCCAACACCTCGTTCCTGTTACCAGCGCCCGCACAATCGTCAAATTCGGTGATTCCAGACACGAAGAAAAAAAAAGGACCCGGTGGAACACAATCGTGGTAGAAGCGGTCCAGCAAAGCGGCGCGACCCGGCCTTTGAAGCTGCATCCAAGCCTGGCGTTGGAAGAAATCGATGATTTTTGGCAAAAAGAATCCAAAAATTCGGGAGCAGGCCTCTTTTTTCACCAACACCCCCTTGAAAACAGCTCTCTTCACGGGTATCTTTCCAATTGGCCCCGCAAACTGGCTTTGGTGGTCGGGCCGGAGGGTGGTTTTTCTGATTCAGAAACCGGGCTCCTGAGATCGATCGGATTCAAGCCGGTATACCTTCAGACCAACATCCTCAGGGCAGAGACCGCGGCCATCTACGCCATTGGCGCGATTCAGACTATACTAAGGGAGCAGGGACATTGGCAGACAGCGCACTCCTCGCCTCACACGAGGGATACAGTCGAATAAACCTTCTTGGTGTACCCGTAGACATTCTTCCGGAGAGGGAGATAGAGGAAACCATCATGAATTTGCTCGACAGCAAAGGGAAGCACCAGATCATGTTTCTCACCCTTCGGGATCTTCTCCGGGCCCGGGGGAACAGTGAATTCGCGAAGGCTGTCCGCGGGGCCGGGCTGGTGATCCCCACCTCGAAGAGCATACTGTCGGGGGCACGTTTTCTTGGAAAGCGTGAACCCGTTCGTTATATGCCCTTTTCCTTCGTTATCAAGCTTCTCGGAAGCCTCGAAAAACACTCCGGCAGCATCTACCTGGTCGGTCTGAAACCCAGCGACCTCCAGCGGGCGGCGAGTAATCTCCGGGACAGTTTTCCCGGAATCCGGATACTCGGGCGTTACGCCGGTTATTTTTCCCAAAAAGTCGAAAAGGATGTAGTACTCGCCATCAAAAAGAGCGCCCCTTCCCTTATTCTGACCGGTCCGGGGGTGAAAAAAGGACGCCTCTGGTTCCTCAAGCATAGGGACGAGCTTTCCGGCGGCCTCTCGCTCTACTGTGATGAATGTTTTGAAATCTTCAGCGGTCGACGCAACAAGCCTGCCGAAAAGAGCTGGAACCGAGGCACCTACTGGCTCGGAGGGACCTTTTTCCGACCATGGACACTTCTGCGTATGCTGAACTATCCCTATTTTTTTATGCTTCTTCTGATCTACCGCGTCCTGAAAAGATAATCCTCCAGGACTCTTACAACTCGTATAGCTTGAGATACTCGTACAGTTCTTTGAAGCGGTCTTCAGTCTTGCCCGAAAGAAGCCGGCCTATAAAACGCCGCGCCGAGGGAATCAGCAGGAGCAAGCCCAGAATATCACCTATCGGACCGGGTGTGATCAGGAGAAAGGCGGAGGGAAGAAGCCCGACCAGTTCGAACACCTCACCGCGGGGATAAAAGCCTGTTTTAATTTTATGATGAATCTGCCGCAGCACCGATCGTATCACGAGATAGGATATTAAAAGACCGATCAGACCCGACAGGGTAATCGAAGAGAGGAGCAGGTATTTCGGTATAAACTCCGAGAGTTGTACCACCGTCAGCATATCCACTATTGGGATAAGCGAACAGAGCAACACAATATAGAGAATGCGAAGAATAAAACCAATATCCAGGAACTTCATCAACAACCTGACGTCAAACATAACGAGTAGAGGATACCACACCGTATCAAGTCGAACAAGTGCAGCAACGACAATTCAGCAATTCCACCTTCTGCGGGTGTGTACAAGAGCGGATTTACACGCCCTGCGTTCCTTTTTGAAAGGGAAAATCTTTTGTATAATGAAATGATAAAAAAAGTCTATTGAAAGGAAAATTACATGTCGACTATTCTCTTTATCGATCAGGATAGCAAGGAGCATGCAATCCTGAACCAGGTGTTTCCCGAGCATTGTATCAAGTCCGCCTATAGTGCCGGCATGGCCTGGAAAATCCTCGAGACGACCATCCCCGATCTTATACTCATGGACGTCATGCTTCCCGATGCCGACGGGCCCGATGTGATCGCCCGCCTTTCCCGTTTGAGGGGGAATCCTCCGATCATCGTACTGAGCGCGTACAGCGCCCCCGCCCGGGTGGTACGGGCAGTACGGTGCGGCGCGGTGAACTACCTGGAGAAACCCTTCAACCTGAAAGAACTTCGGAGGGTAATTCTTGAAAGTTTGTTCGATCGTGTCATAGGGGATACCGCTGAAAACCCCCAGGAAACCGACCTCCTGGACTGCATCAAGGGGACATCTCAGGCCATTCGAAAACTCAAGGACCTCATCGTTCTGTATGCCGACACGGAATACCCCGTCTTGATCACCGGTGAAAGCGGCAGCGGCAAGGAGCTGGTGGCCGGAACGCTTCGGGACCTTTCAAAAAGGGGGGACCGTCCGTATCGGGTGGTACACTGCGGGGCGATTCCCGACACCCTCATTGAAGCCGAGATCTACGGGTCCGAACCGGGGGCCTTCACCGGCGCGGTGAAGCGTCAGGGGTATTTTGAGCAGGCCCATAGGGGAACATTGTTTCTCGACGAAATTGGTGAAATGCCCCCGGAGGGTCAGGTGAAACTACTACGAATTCTCGAAGACAAGAGTATCATCAGGATAGGAGGGACCCACAGAATTTCGATCGACGTGAGGATACTGTCGGCAACCAACCGTATACTAAACAGCGGGGTGAAGGACGGGAGCTTCCGGAAAGATCTGCTTCACAGAATCAACACCCTCTCTATTGTGGTCCCTCCCCTGCGGGATAGACGCGGGGATATCCCCGCGTTGAGTCGCCACCTCCTTGGAAACACGACGGAAGTACCGGAACCCTTTTCAAGAGGGGCTATTACGAAACTGATGAACCACGAATGGCCCGGCAATGTACGGGAGTTGAGAAACGTTCTTCAACGGGCGGAAATTAATGCCCGCCATGGAAGAATTGAGGCTGAGCATATTCTCTTTGAAGAAACTTGTAAGACGAATATTACCGCTGCAATATCCTGAAGTCCACCGCTTTGAGTACGGGGAAACGACCGCCCATCTCATCCTCCCCGTAGCCCAGGTAGTAACCGACTATAAGGACGTGGGAATGGAGGGGGATTTCCTTTGGAGACTGTGTCCGACTTCGAGGTTCCGGTATCGTACCTACAAACCGCGGACCCCGGAGCTGCACATAGCCGTAGTGCATATCCAGGTCCTCGCCATCCTCCCACTCCCCGGAAGCGAGTTCGAGGATCCCGAGGTAATTCGCCTCCTCGGGATTGATCAGCTGACGAGAGGAGACCGTCGCGGTCACCACCATAACCTTGTCCTTGGGAATCGAATTGAACTGTCCGGAAGAAATCATGGAAGACAGGGATGAGAGGGTATATTCAAAGGCCACCACATCTTCAAACCGCGCAGGGCCCACTTCCTCATCGTTCGTCTGAGCATGGGAAAAGAGAAGTGAACTGAATACCAGAACCGATACCAGAATTCTGAATTTATACATAGTCAATCCCATTTTCTTCCCCTTTTTATATGATTGTATGGCTTTCTTTCTTCATGGTCAAGAAAAGTATCAATTTTCATGTTAAACTTGACGATAAGGGAGCAGAGAAGGGTGAGATCAATACTGGTTTTCCGCATTTTGGTTTGACAAATATTGATTACCTGAATAAGATTAGGTTACTGCTTAATGTATCTGAATAGAGAGGGCTCATGAATAACAACGATATTGTACAAGGCTTTGACGACGAGAAAGATGATAGCCTTAAAATCAGACTTGAAAAAATTGACAAGGTAGAAGGCTGCCTGGTGTTGTATCTCACCGGATATATCGATACCTATAACTCCAATTTTTTTCAGAAACGTGTGAGCAAAGCAGTGGAACATGGGTTTTCACGACTTATCTTCAACTGTGCCGGTTTGAACTATGTGTCCAGTACGGGTATCGGCTCTTTTACCGCCTTCCTCAAAGCGGTAAAGCCCCGGGGCGGCGACATCGTGCTCCTCGATATTCAACCGAAGGTCTACGAGGTTTTTCAGCTTCTGGGATTCTCCCAATTTTTTAATATCAAAGACAACCTCCAGGAGGCGACCGAGTTCTTCAGTAATGCCGGCAAAACCGGCTCCACCGATGTGTTTCCCAAGATATTCAAATGCCCCATCTGCTCGAAGAAACTCAAGGCTACAAAACTCGGTCGTTTTCGCTGCAGCGAATGTAAGACCATACTGGCTATAGACAATTCCGGTCAGGTCTTTCTCGGATAGCATTCCCGCCGGAACTCATTCGGAACCGGTTCGGAACCAGGGAGAGTACGTGTGTGAATAAAATTGAAAGTTATCTCATCAATCTCAATTTACGATACGAGGAACTCGGAGAAAGAACCTGGATTATCGATGATGAAGTGGCCGGACTTGAGAGAGTTGCCGTGGCGGCAAACGAGCCCCTCGTGGTGGTGAGGGTGAAGGTCATGGAGCTCCCTGAGAAGAACCGTGAAAAGTTCATGCTCACCCTGCTCAAACTCAACGGGTCCGACCTGGTGCATGGGGCTTACGCGGTGGTGGACAACGATGTAGTCCTCATCGACACCCTCAACTATGAGACGATGCATCTGGAAGATTTTCAGGCAACCCTGGATGCAATCAGCCTTGCCCTGCCGGAGCACTACCGGCTGCTTTCCGATTTTCGCATACCCAGGAAATGAGGGCGCGGGGTGGTTTTCAGTTTGTTTGATTTGTCCGGAGTAGTTTAACAGAGGAAATAACATGGGAATTTTTGACCGTATAAAAAGGGTATTGAAGGGCAACCTCAACCAGATGATCAGCCGCGCGGAGAACCCCGAAAAGATGCTCAACCAGCTCATTGTTGATATGAACCAGCAGTTGAAGGAATCAAAAAACAGTGTTGCCTCGGCGATAGTGGATGAAAAAAGACTCGAACGCCTCACCAAAAGCGCCTACACTGAAGCCGGGAAATACGAGGAACAGGCGAGGGCTTTCGTGACCGCCGGGAAAGACCCCCAGGCAAGGGAGGCCCTGCTTCGCAAACAGGAAGCGGAAAAACAGGCCGGCCAATACCGTGAACAGTGGGAAGCCCAGCACGAGTCGGTGGAGAAGCTCAAACAGGCCCTTCGACAACTTCAGCAGAAGATCGATGAGGCCCAGCGGAAGAAGAACCTGCTCATCGCCAGATCCAAGCGGGCAGATGCCCAGAAAAAGATCCAGCAGACTATCAGCAGCTTCGACAACAACTCCGCCTTCGAGACCTTCGACCGGATGGCCCGGGAAATCGAAGAGAAGGAGATCCGCAACGAGGCCATCGAGGAGCTGGAATCCACAAAAAACACCGACTCCCTTGATGCGGAGTTCGCCAAACTCGAAAACCAGGGAAGCTCACCGGACCTCATGCTCGAAGATCTCAAGGAACGAATGAAAAAAGAAAACCCGGAGGATGAAAAAAAGAATACCTGACTCCACCAAGGAACCGGAAGACCTTCGGGGCTATATTCCGGTAATCAATTTTATAAAAA